>JAPUFX010000134.1 GCA_027293415.1 Candidatus Methylomirabilota bacterium | reverse complement strand
CGGGGGGTACAAGATGGCTCATTGGCTGGAGGCGATGGATTCACGCGTCTCCGGTTCCGAGCAGGATGTGATCCCTGTGACCTTCGAAGGGCTCAGGATTGCACAGACGATCCCTTTCGTCCTTCGAGGCGTATCCATCCGATAAGCCCCCGGTGACTTCCCGAAGGCTCCCTCCCTGAGACTGTCTGGCCTGCGCGAGTCGCAACAACAAGAAAAGAAAGGATGAGGGGTCGGTACGATGCTACCGACCTGCTCGAGTGGCCATGAAGCGTGAGATCATCGTCAATTCTTCCATGGTGGAAACCCGCGTGGCGGTCCTGGAGGACGGCCAGCTGGTGGAGTTGATGATCGGGGACGTCAAGAAGGAGGGGCTTGCCGGCAACATCTATAAAGGCCGAGTACTCAAGATCCTCCCCGGGATGCAGGCGGCTTTTGTCGATGTTGGGCTCGACAAGGATGCCTTCCTCTTTGTCCGGGATATCTACGAGGATTTGGAGGAGTATGAGCGGGTCCTCACGGCTGGTGAGGAATTCGAGGGGGAGGAGCGAGTTGTGCCACCCCTTTCTTCCAAACGAGCCCCCCGGGGGGGCCAGCCCTCCATCGAGGAACTTCTCAAGGAGGGACAGGAGGTGCTGGTCCAGGTAGCCCGGGAACCCCTAGGCACCAAGGGGGCCAGAATCACCTCTCACATAACGCTTCCCGGGCGATTTCTCGTCTACATGCCGACCGAGCAGCACATCGGCATCTCGCGAAAGATAGAGAATGAGGGGGAACGGGTCCGCCTGCGCCGGATCGTGCAAGAGTTGAATGCGGGGACCGAGGGGGTGATTGTCCGCACCGCCGGGATGGGAAAGAAGCGGGGTGAGATCGCGGCCGATCTGGAGTTTCTCCAATCCCTCTGGCGAAAGATCAAAACCAGGGCGGAGACCCTGACCCCTCCCGCTCTGGTTCAGAAAGACCTCGATCTGGTCTTTCGAATTTTCCGCGACCTCTTCACTCACGAGGTCACCCGACTTGTAGTGGACAGTGAGGCGGAATATGAACGGTGTTTAGAGTTTGTCGAATCCCTCTTTCCCGATCTTCGTTCCCATCTTTTCCTTTACACCGAGGAGGACTCCATTTTTCGGTCTTTCGGTGTAGAGCGGGAAATCGAAAAGGCCTTGCGGCCGAAGGTGTGGTTGAAATCTGGGGGGTATATCGTCATCGAGGAAACCGAGGCGTTGGTCTCTATTGATGTTAATACAGGTCGCCATGTCGGTAAGCACGACTTCGAGGAGACCGTCTTCAAGACGAATCTGGAAGCGACCCGGGAGGTTTCGCGTCAGGTACGGCTCCGAGATCTCGGAGGGATCATCATTATCGACTTCATCGATATGGCGAGGCAGGATCACCGGGATCGGGTGCTTGCTGAGCTCAAGGAGCACCTCAAGCCCGATCGCTCTCCCACCAATGTGGTCCTCCTCTCCGAGCTGGGCCTCGTGGAGATGACCCGGAAGCGAGTCAAGCAGGGACTCATTCGCTCCCTCAGCGTGAGCTGTCCCAGCTGCGGGGGGACCGGCCTGCTTAGGGCCATCCCTTCCCTCGCCCACCAGATTCTGCGGGAGGCGGAGTGGTGGATGCTTAAACGAAAGCCGGGTCATCTCAAGATCCGCGCCCACCCAGAAGCGGTGAACTGGCTGAGGGCAGAGGAGGCGGAGGTGATCGAGGCCTTGCAGCAGAAGTTTGGGAGCGAGATCTCCCTTGCACTTGAGGAGGGGTGGCCGGTCGAGAAGTACCAAGTCTCCGAGGGATAACGGCATCTTGCTACCCGCACTCCGGGGCTTTCCCTATAATGCAGGGGGCGGTTTGCGCGTCGCCGGGTTTCTTGACAGCCGTTGGTATTCTTGGTAAAAGAAAAGATCCGGTTGTCAATTGTGAGGGAGGTTGGGATGTACGCGGTGGTAGAAACTGGTGGAAAGCAATATCGGATGGCCCCAGGGGGTGTTGTTGCCGTGGAGCGTGTGCCCGGGGACGTGGGCGAGGTCGTGGAGCTTTCTCGGATCCTCTTGGTCGCCGAGGGAGAGAAAGTCCAGATTGGATCTCCCCTGGTGCCAGGGGCGAAAGTACGCGCAACCATCTTGGGGCAGGTCCGGAGCGCAAAGGTTACGGTCTTCAAGTTCAAGCGGCGAAAGAAGTACCGGCGAAAGACTGGACACCGTCAGCGGCTGACCCGGCTGCGGGTCGAGGAAATCGCGGTTGGTTCATAGTTCAGGGTTCACGTTTCAGAAATAGAGTTCCACATGAGCCCTCTCCGAGGCATTTGCCGTGAACTATGAACCGTGAACCATGAACGGAGGGAAAGATGGCGCATAAAAAGGGATTGGGCAGTACGAAAAACGGCCGGGAGAGCCACGCGAAGCGGCTCGGGATGAAGGCGTTCTCTGGGCAGTTGGTCTCCGGCGGGAGCATCCTCGTTCGGCAGCGCGGGACCAGGTTCAAGCCTGGCTGGAATGTCGGGATCGGTCGGGATGATACTCTCTATGCGAAGGTGACCGGGACCGTTTCCGTTGTGCAGCGTGAGGGGCGAGGCCGGTTTGTGAACATTGCTCCGGTTGAGCCTGAGAAAACTCCCTAAACTCCGTGTTCATTGATGTTGCCCGGATCAGGGTCAAGGCGGGTCACGGCGGAAAGGGCTGCGTCAGTTTTCGGCGTGAAAAGCACGTCCCCAGGGGCGGCCCGGACGGGGGGGACGGAGGACGGGGAGGCAGCCTCCTCATGGAGGCCTCTCGGTCGGTGAGGACGCTCATCGATCCGAAGTACCAGCAGGTCTACCGGGCGCCAGGAGGGAAACACGGGCAGGGCAAGAAGAAGCACGGCCGTGATGGGGCCGATGTGGTCATCCGGGTTCCCTTGGGCACGGTGATCAAGGATGGGGAGACCGGCGAGATCCTGGGGGATCTCACCGAAGAGAGACAACGAGTCCTGGTCGCGCGAGGTGGCCGGGGCGGGCGAGGAAACGCCGCGTTCGCGACGGCAACGCGTCGAGCCCCGCGGAATGCCGAGGACGGGGCGGCGGGCGAGGAGCGCAACCTGCTCTTGGAGCTTAAACTCCTCGCCGAGATCGGGTTGGTGGGTGCTCCCAACGCCGGAAAGTCCACGCTTCTTCAGGCCCTCACCGCTGCGCAGCCCAAGATTGCCGACTACCCCTTCACGACCCTGGTTCCCAACCTGGGGGTTCTCGACTTTTCCCTCACCGAGCGAGTGACAGTCGCCGATATCCCGGGGCTCATCGCTGGGGCCTCGGAAGGTGCCGGGCTTGGTCTGACCTTTCTTCGCCATATTGAGCGGGTTCGCGTGATCGTTCACGTGCTCGATATCTCAGGGGGACACGACCCGCTCAAGGCGTTCCAAGACGTGGAGGAAGAGCTCACCGCGTACGGTCGCCCCCTCGGGCATCTCCCCCGACTGGCGGCGGCCAATAAGATCGATCTCCCTCATGAGAAAAACCTGGCGCGCTGCCAGTCCTATTTTGCCGGGCGGGGGATTCCGCTGTACCCCATCTCGGCTTTAACAGGAACAGGCCTTTCTGCCCTCAAGGATGGCCTTCGACAGGGTCTGAGCCTAGCGCCTGGCCAGAAGGAAGTTCGATGAACCGGGTCGAGCTGTGCAATGAGGTTCGACGTCTCGTGGTCAAGGTCGGGACGGGGGTCCTGTCCGGGGGCACTCCAGGCTTGGACGTGGCGGCGATCCAGGGACTGGCAAAGCAGATTGCGACCCTGATGGCCAAGGGGGTGCAGACGGTCCTGGTCTCTTCAGGGGCTATGTTGGCCGGGATCGAAAGGCTCGAGCGCGAGGAGCGACTGCGAAGCATCCCCCTGAAACAGGCCGCGGCCGCCATCGGTCAGAGTGCACTGATGGCTACCTACGAGGAGGCCTTTGCTCCGTTCGGGATCAAGGTCGCCCAGATCCTGCTCACGCGGGAAGATGTCCATGACCGAGTCCGATATCTCAATGCCCGGAACACCCTTTTCACTCTTCTCGCTCTCAATGTTCTCCCCATCGTGAACGAGAATGATACCGTGGCGGTGGAAGAGATCAAGTTCGGGGATAATGACATCCTATCGGCGCTGGTCGCTTCATTTGTAAATGCGGATCTTTTGGTGATGCTCACCGATCAGGAGGGTCTCTATACGGCGGACCCGCGCACCGATCCTGGGGCACGGCTGATCCCGGTTCTGTCCAGTCCGTTTCCCTCTGATGCCTTTTGGGCGGGTCCCTCCCGGACCCTCGTCGGGATCGGGGGTATGGCATCCAAAGTAGAGGCAGCCCGACTGGCCACCGCGTCCCAAATTCCCACGATCGTCGCCAACGGTTTCACGCCAGACATCCTCCTCCGCCTCTTGAGCGGCGAGTCCCTGGGGACCCTCTTTCTCTCCCGGGCCGTCAGGATGGGGAGCCGGAAACGGTGGCTGGCCTTCGCCACGCGTCCCCGAGGGGGGGTCCGGGTAGATGCGGGTGCTACACGGGCGCTGATCCACCAAGGGCGGAGTCTTCTCCCCTCAGGGATCCAGGGGACGGTCAAGTCGTTTCAGGTCGGGGACGTGGTATCGATCCTGGCCGCGGAGGGGGGGGAGTTTGCCCGAGGCCTCGTCAACTACAGCGCGGAGGAAGTGGAGCGGATCAAGGGACGCAAGAGTAGTGAGATTGAGCAAGTCTTGGGGTACAAACACTCTGACGAGGTCATACACCGAGATAACCTGGTGATCCTGGAAGGAGCGAAATGAAAGAAGTGGAGGCGTTGGCCGGCCAAGCCCGAGAGGCGGCACGAGCTATGGCCCTTGCCTCTACCGAGGTCAAGAATCGAGCCCTGCATGCGATGGCGGAAGGCCTGCTCGATCGCCAGGAAGAGATTCTCCAAGTCAACGCTCAAGATCTGGCCGCGGCGGAGGGGACGGGGCACCCGTCCGCCTTTCTGGATCGGCTGCGGCTCAGCCCCGAGCGCGTGCGGGCAATGGCGCAAGGTCTGCGAGAGGTAGCGGCCCTTCCGGATCCGGTCGGGGAGGCAACCGCGTTGGAGCGACGCCCCAATGGCCTCTGGGTGGGTCGCATGCGGGTCCCTCTGGGCGTTATTGCTGTGATCTACGAGTCCCGGCCGAATGTGACCGCCGACGTGACAGGCTTGTGCATCAAGACTGGCAACGCCATTCTCTTGCGAGGCGGCTCCGAGGCCATCCGGAGCAACACAGCGATCGCGGCTGTCCTGACGGCTTCGGCGGAGACCGTGGGCCTCCCCAAGGGAGTGGTGGGGATCGTGCAGACTACTGATCGAGCGGCGGTGCACACCCTCCTCAAGCTCGATCGGTACATCGATCTGGTCATCCCCAGAGGGGGGGAAGAACTCGTCCGGACAGTGAAGGAGATGTCCACGATCCCGGTGATTGCCCACGAGAAGGGTCTCTGTCATATCTATGTGGACGTGGCGGCCGATATCTCGATGGCCGAGGAGATAGTCTTTAACGCCAAGGTAGAGCGGCCAGGGGTCTGCAATGCCCTTGAGACCTTGCTCGTGCACGAGCAGGTTGCAGTTGAAGCCCTTCCCAAGATGGCGGCGCGCCTCGAATCCGCTGGCGTAGAGCTCAGAGGATGCCCCCAAACCCGGGCAATCCTGCCCCATCTGACGAAAGCCACGGACATCGATTGGGAGACCGAATATCTTGACCTGATCCTCTCCATCAAGGTGGTGGGATCGTTTGAAGAGGCAGTGGTGCATATTTGTCAGTACGGGTCGGGACTGGCCGAAGGAATCGTCACTGCTGATTATGGTCGGGCGATGCGCTTCCTCCGCGAGGTGGATGCCGGGACGGTCTTTGTAAACGCCTCCACCCGCTTTGCCGATGGGGGGGAGTTCGGCATGGGGGCAGAGATTGGCATCAGCACACAGAAACTTCACGCGCGGGGCCCTATGGGGCTCAAAGAATTGACCTGTGCGAAATTCATCGTGCTGGGCGAAGGCCAGGTCCGGGACTCCCGCCGTTAACGAGCGGTCAGCAATCAGCCGTCAGCAGTCAGCAAGAAGGAGCAAAGAGGCTGGTATGCTGGCAAGCTTGGAAGATCGGCCGTAGGAAAGTTGCAGGGGTGGGGGCGGCGAACATACATGAGCGGCACCGCTTAATTATTTTCTTGCTGATTGCTGACAGCGGACAGATGATAGCGCGGGTTTCGTGATGCGTATCGGTGTGACGGGGGGGACTTTTGATCCGATTCATCTCGGCCATCTCCGGGCGGCCGAGGAGATCTACTGGGCCTTCGGGCTCGATCACATTATTTTTGTCCCGGCGGCCCGTCCGCCTCACAAAGCCGACCAAGACGTGGCGGCGCCGATCCATCGGTATGAAATGGTCTCGCTGGCCACGGTCTTTGCCCCGTACTTCACTGTCTCTCCAATCGAGCTGAATCGGCCGGGCCGGTCGTACTCCGCGGAGACGATGCGGGAGCTACTCAAGTTGTACGGGCCCGAGACCCACCTCTACTTCATCATGGGGGTGGACGCCTTTCTGGAGATGAGCATGTGGAAAGAGGCTGGGGAGATCCTGCGGCTGGCGCAGGTGATCGTCACCGCCCGACCCGGCTGGCGTCTGGACGAAGTGGAAGATACGCTCACGCCCGAGCAGCGGCGACAACTGGGCAATCCCCAGTTTAAGTACCTGAAGATCTCAGAGGTGACTCCGGAGCTGAGTCAAGAGGGGCCGGTCCCCGGCCTGGTGCTGTTGGTGGAAGTGGTCTCCTTGGATCTCTCCTCCCGGGAGATCCGACAGCTGGTGGAGGAGGGGCGGAGCATCCGGTTCTTGGTCCCCGATACGGTGGCCGCTTATATGGCCAAGAATAAGCTCTATCAGCGATCGAAGGGGATTACGAGTGAGGGGGTTCAGGGGAGCCTCCTTGGAGGATGGGAAGAATAGAACCGAACCGACTGGTCGATCTGGCAGCGCACGCTGCCTGGGAGGTCAAAGCCAGGCATCCCATTATCATGGACCTCCGGGGGATCTCTAGTATTGCGGATCATTTTCTTGTCTGCAGTGCGGATTCGGACCGACACGTGCGCGCCATTGCCGATCACATCGGGGAGTGTCTCGAGAAGATGCACATCCGCCCACACCACCGGGAAGGGTATCATGGGGCGCGGTGGATTTTGCTTGACTACCATGATCTCGTCATACATATTTTCGACGAAGAAACGCGGCGCTACTACAATCTGGAGCGGCTTTGGGCGGATGCGCCGCAACGGGAGTACCAACGCTAGAGATGGTTTGGCTCGGGTGAGCGGCTACATCGCGACTGACAAGATCACCACATCCGGTCCACAAAATTCACGAGAGAAGAGCGAGAGAAGAGCGAGAGAAGAGGGGGAGCAGGTGAGGGCATCGAAGCTAAAGGAACTAGAGAAATGGCTCCTCGGAAAGCGAAAAGGGCTCTTGAGCGGGGTCCGTGCCCAGGCGAGCAATCTCGAGACGGGTAGTGGAACCTTAGACCTGGCCGACCAAGCGGCCAACGCGTACACCAAGGAGTTTCTCCTCTCGCTGGGAGATGCTGACAGGCGGCTGTTACGGCAGGTGGATGCCGCCTTGGAGAAGATCCGTCTCCGCACCTACGGTAAGTGCGAAAAGTGCGAGGGGGAGATTGCCCTCAAGCGCTTGGAAGCCGTCCCCTTTGCGGAGTACTGCATCTCATGCCAGGAGGAGGAGGAGCGCCAATAAACCGCTCCTTCCCGGACCGTTCTCCCCCCTGTGATTTTAGGCCTACCTTGGCACCCTCCCTCGACAAGGGGCACCACGTGAGGCTCGCGCGATCGAAGCGGTGGGGCCTGGAATTCTATTTCTCCTTCCTCCGGTTCCTGCTCCCGGCCCGATGTGCCGTCTGTGAGGGCACCCTCGGGCTCGGCTCTCGGTCGGTCGTCTGTGGGGGTTGCTGGGGCCGGGTTAAGTTCCTTGACCCTCCCTTCTGTCCTCGATGTGGGCGGCCCTTTTGGGGGCACACTGTCGTCCATCCCCCGTCTCATCTGTGCCAAGGTTGTCGAGTTCGGCAGCCTCAATACCTTCTCGCTCGCTCGGCCCTTCTCTATGAGCGAGATGATCCCCTCCGCGAGGTCCTCCTTCTCTTCAAGCACGGCCGGAGGGATGCCCTGGGCGGACCCCTGGGCCGTCTCATGGCCGACCGGGCAACGCACCTCTTTGGTCATCCCACCCTTGATGCGGTCGTGCCGGTTCCCCTCCACCGGAATCGTGAGCGAGAGCGTGGGTTTAACCAGGCCGAGATTTTGGCCAGGGTTGTCGGGAAACGTCTGCAGCGGCCCGTCCTCCGGAAGACTCTGCGGCGGATCCGTCCAACCCTCCCGCAGACCGGCAAGCGTCGGGAGCGCGTGCGGAATGTTCGTGGAGCCTTTGCCGTCGGAAATCCGGAGAAGATCAAAGATCGGACTTTCCTCCTGGTGGATGATGTGCTCACGACCGGGGCGACCGTCAACGAGTGTGCGAAGGTTTTGATGAAAGCCGGTGCTCAGAGGGTCCTTGTCTACACCCTGGCGCGGGCGCTGTAAGGTTGACTTCGCTGAATATCGCCTCTATTATTAAATAAAAATTGGTCTTTTCGATTTACGATTTACATTTCACTGATGTTCTGTCCTGGGCCACACGAGGGAGAGGAGGACGATGATGGCCATTCGTGTCGGAATCAACGGCTTTGGGCGGATCGGGCGGAACCTGTACCGGGCAGCGCTTCAGGACCCGGACCTGGAATTTGTGGCCGTCAACGACATCACCGATGCCAGGACTCTCGCCCACCTCTTGAAGTACGACTCGATTCTCGGCAGGCTGAATGCCCAGGTTGAGGGTAAGGAAGACAGCATCGTTGTGAACGGCACGGCGATCAAGGTGCTGGCCGTCAGAGACCCTGCCAGCTTGCCCTGGAAGGACCTCGGCGTGGAGTACGTCGTGGAATCCACGGGACACTTCACCGATCGAGACAGTGCCTCGAAGCACCTGGCGGCAGGGGCGAAAAAGGTTATTATCTCTGCCCCGGCCAAAAACCCCGACTTCACGGTGGTCCTCGGGGTGAACGAAAAGGCATATGACCCTTCGAAACATCACGTCATCTCCAATGCGTCATGCACCACGAACTGCATCGCTCCCGTGGCAAAAGTGGTGCATGAGCAGTTCCGCATCAAACACGGGTTCATGACGACGATCCACTCGTACACAAATGACCAGCACCTCCTCGACCTCCCCCATAAGGATCTCAGGCGGGCCCGGGCGGCGGCCCTGTCCCAGATCCCAACCACGACGGGGGCGGCCAAGGCCGTGGGATTGGTCTTGCCCGACCTGCAGGGAAAGCTCCATGGCATTGCCATCCGTGTCCCCACCGCCAATGTCTCGCTCGTGGATCTGGTGGCAGAAGTGGAGCGGGTGGCGACGCAGGAAGAGGTGAACCAGGCTTTTCAGAAGGCGGCCCAGGGGGAATTGAAGGGAATTCTGGAGTATACAGAGGAGCCCTTGGTCTCTGTCGATTATATCCATGACCCCCATTCCGCCATCGTGGATGGACTATCCACGTCAGTCATCGACAGCACGCTGGTGAAGGTGTTGGCGTGGTACGACAATGAGTGGGCGTACTCCTGCCGCCTGCGAGATGTGATCAAGTACATGGCCTCCCGCTAGATTGGTTCACAGTTCACGGTTCATGGTTCATGGTGAAGTGATGCGGACTGAACTGACGCTGGGCTGAACTCTGAACCATGAACCCTCAACCATGAACGGGCCCAATGTTTAATAAGGTATGCATCGACGAAGTCGAGCTCAAGGGCAAGAGGATCCTGATCCGCGTGGACTTCAACGTCCCCCTGAAGGACGGCCAGGTGACCGATGATACCCGGATCCGGGAGAGTTTGCCCACGATCCGCTATGCCCGTGAGCAGCGGGCAAAAGTGATCCTCTGTTCCCACCTCGGTCGGCCCAAAGGCAAGCCTTCCCCGGCGTTCACCCTGAAACCGGTTGCCGAACATCTGTCGCAGCTTCTCGCGGCACCCGTGCGAATGGTCGAGAATTGTATTGGAGCAGGGGTGCAGGCGGCTGTAAAAGCCCTACGGCCCGGCGAAGTCCTTCTCCTCGAAAACCTGCGCTTTCACCCGGAGGAGGAGAAAAATGCGGAGGATTTCGCCAGGACCCTTGCGGACCTCTGCGATGTGTACGTCAACGACGCATTCGGCGCTGCGCACCGGGCTCATGCGTCGACGGCCGGCATTACCCATTTTGTCCCGGTCGCGGCGTGCGGCTTTCTCTTGAGAAAGGAAATCGAATACCTCGGAAAGCTCCTCACCGCTCCGGAAGATCCATTTGTGGCGATCATGGGAGGGGCAAAGGTCTCGGACAAGATTGGGGTCCTGAAGAACCTGATCGAGAAGGTGGACACGTTCCTGCTCGGGGGCGGCATGGCCTATACGTTCTTGAAAGCGGTAGGGGGTTCGGTGGGCAAGTCCTTGGTGGATGAGGACAAACTGGAGTTGGCTCGCGAGACGATGAAAGCGGCCCGGGCCGCCAAGGTCCCCTTCCTGCTGCCTCCCGACCATGTCGTGGCGGAACGGATCGAGCCCAATGCCCCGACTCGGGTGGTGGATGGCCCTGAAATTCCCGAGGGGTGGATGGCCCTCGACATCGGTCCCAAGACGCAAGAGGCTTTTGCTGTGATAATCAAAGGGGCACGGACGGTTCTCTGGAACGGCCCCATGGGCGTCTTCGAAACTCCCCCATTTCATGAGGGGACTTGGGCCGTCGCGGCTGCAGTCGCGGCTAGCGGGGGTAGCTCGATCATCGGTGGGGGAGATACCGCGGCAGCGGTGGTCCAGGCAGGGGTGGCAGATAAGATGACTCACATTTCGACGGGGGGAGGAGCATCTTTGGAGTTTCTCGAGGGAAAGGAACTGCCCGGGATCGCGGCTTTAACCGATAAGCAATAAATTTCGACGACCGACGTCCGATGACCGACAACAGAAACAGATGTCCCTTTTTATTCTTCTCGGTCATCGGTTTACGGTCATCGGTGTACGAGCGATGCGGATACCTTTAATCGCGGGCAACTGGAAGATGTACCTAACCACCGCTGATGCGGTGGCGCTGGTGAAACAGCTCCAGTCGCTTTTGGAGGAGCATGACGACGAGGCAGAGGTGGTGGTGTGCCCCCCCTTCACCGCCTTGCCGGCAGTGGCTGGAGCCCTCAAGGGCTCTCGGATCGGTCTCGGGGCACAGAACATGCACTGGGAAAAGGAAGGGGCGTTTACCGGCGAAGTCTCCCCATTGATGCTAAAGGATGTCGGATGCCGGTACGTGATCTTGGGCCATTCCGAGAGACGGCAGTACTTTGGCGAGGCCGACCCGCAGGTCAACCGGAAGCTGAAGACGGCCCTGGAGCACCGACTGACCCCCATCCTCTGCGTCGGTGAGACTTTGGTAGAGCGGGAAGACGGTCGCACGTTTCAGGTGGTCGAGGGGCAGCTGCAGGGGGGGTTGAGCGGCATTCCCGCTCAGTCGGCGGAAGGAATCACCGTAGCCTACGAGCCGGTGTGGGCTATTGGGACCGGACGCACCGCCAGTGCAGAACAGGCAGCGGAAGTTCACAGCTTGATCCGGGAGCGACTAGCTGAGCTCTGGGGGGAGGCAATGGCCAATGCAGTCCGTATCCTTTACGGGGGGAGCGTCAAGCCCGACAATATCGATGGACTGATGGCCGAGCGGGATATCGACGGGGCATTAGTGGGTGGGGCGAGCCTGAAGGCGGATACCTTTGCGCGGATTGTGCGTTTCGAGAAAGTATAAAGTCCGACGTCCACCGGTGACCGACCACCGATGACCGAAGACCGAGTACCGATGATAGTTGACCGACTTTCGACGGCCGAAGAAGTATCTATTAATCTTTTACGGTCATCGGTTTACGGTGATCGGTCGTCGAATAACGGTCACAGATCAACGGTCATCGAATAACGATTAGAGAAGGAGGATCGATGCACGCAGTACTGCTGATTCTGCATGTCCTGCTGGGCTTAGCCTTGATCGGGGTGATTTTGATCCAGACCGGGAAGGGAGCAGACATTGGCGCAGCCTTTGGTGGGGGGTCTTCTCAGACCGTCTTTGGAGGTCGGGGACCGACCACGTTTCTGCATAGGATGACCACCGCACTTGCTGCCCTGTTTATGGTGACCTCGGTCATCCTCACGATCTACGCCGTCCGGCAACAACAACCTACTTCGGTAATCCCGGAGGAGCCGGTAAGGGCAGCGCCAGCAAAGTCGGCCCCGGCGCAGCCAGCCGAGCCAGTCCCGGCACAGCCAGAACCTCCCCCCTCGGCACAGTAACGAACACTCTGTCGTGACCGTGATGACCGGGCGCACGTGCCAAACCCTATTTCGCGTGAGAGCGGTCTCCACCGGCCTCCATGAGCGACTTCTCATCCTCATCTAATCTTGTTCTAATGGTTCGCCTGCACATTATTATGTGTGCGTTTCGAAGCACAAGGGAATTGGCACCGCGAGGTTGCGTATGCGCGTGAAGCAAATTCTGATCTTGGCTCCGACCCTTGTCAGCCTCTTCTTACTCCAGTCTTACTTTTGGGTACCCACCTTTGAGGACCAGGTGAAGGGGGACCCCGGACGCCTCACACGATATATTCAAACCTCCATCGGTGATGCATCCATCCTGAATCCCACCCTCGCCGCGGATTCGGCCAGCAGCGACATTAATAGCCTTGTCTTCGAGGGATTGATCGATCGGAACCTCGACCTCGCCTTCCGCGGCCGGCTCGCCGAGTCGTGGGACATTTTCGAGGAGGCCTACCTGGTCGTGGATGACACGCAGCGCCTGCCCGACGGTAATCCAGTGACCGCCGACCGTCTCCTCCGCCATCTTGAAAAGGCACGGGCAGCTCGCGATCCTGCCCTTCGACTCGTGCAGAAGATCGAGCTGTTGCCCGGCCAATCGAAGATCGAACAGATCGAAGTGGCAATTCCGAGGCAGGAGTCGGGCAAACCGAAGAAGCGTATGGTGAAGGTGACGGTGCATCAGCCGTCCCGGGTCAAGTTCACCCTGAGCGAGGTAGACCAAGACTTCTTTGTCAAGCTCAACCGCTTGCTGGGTGGCTACGGGGACCGGATCGACCCTTCCCGCTTTGTCGAGGCGGCTGAGCCGGTCATCACCCGGGAGCGGACCGCCGCACTCGTCCCGGCAACCGAGCACAACCCGGTCGTCCTATTTCGGCTGCGGAAGGGCGTGCTCTTTCAGGACGGGCACGAGTTCGACTCGGGCGACGTGAAGTTTACCTATCAGGCGATCATGGCTCCGGAAAACCTCTCACCCCGGGTTCCGGACTTCGAGCCGGTCAAGGCAGTGGAGCCGCTCGGCCGGTACACCGTCAAGATCATCTACAAACGGCTCTTCGAGCCGGGGTTCGGGAGCTGGGGTATGGGGATACTGCCGGAGCACCTGCTGAACCGGGAGCGTCTCAAGGCAGAGGCAATCCGCCTTGGCCGAGATCCCAAGACCTATTCCATCCGCGATTCCGCGTTCAATAGAGCACCGATCGGGACGGGCCCCTTTCGATTCGCCGAGTGGAAGACCGACCAGTTTATCCGCCTGAGGCGTTTTCGAGATTACTGGGAGGGCTCACCAAACCTTCGCGAGTATCTGTACCGGGTCATTCCCGATCTGCTGACGGCCGAGCTGACCTTCTATGCGGGCACGAGCGATGCCTACGGCGCGCAGCCGCATCAGGTGGAGCGGTTGAAGCACGATCCGCGCTTCCAGAACTTCTCGCGGCTCGGGTTAGGTTACACGTACATTGGCTACAACATGCGGCGACCGATCTTCCAGGATGTCCGCGTGCGGAAGGCGTTGGGCATGGCGATCAACGTCCAAGAGATCATTGACTATGTTCTTTACGGCCAGGCGGAGCGGACCACCGGTCCCTATCCAAAGCAGACCGAGTTCTACAACCCAGCAGTGAAGCCACTCCCCTACGACCCTGAGGGGGCACTCCGTCTTCTCGCCGAGGCCGGGTGGACCCGGAACGCCGAAGGATGGCTCGAAAAGGATGGAAAGCGCTTGGCCTTTACCTTGATCACCAATTTGGGTAATGAGGTCCGGAAGGCCGTGATGGTGGTTGCCCAGAACGCGTGGCGCCGCCTGGGAATCAAAGTGGAGACCCTCATCATGGAGTGGGCGGTGTTCATCAACGAGCGAGTGGACAAGGGGGATTTCGACGCCCTGATTCTCGGCTGGTCCATGGGGCTGGATGCAGATCTCTACCAGATCTTTCACTCGAGCCAGATGGGGCACTTCCAGCTCAATTTCGTCGGGTATTCCAATCCGGAGGCGGATGCCTTAATGATCCGCATCCGCCAGGAGTATAACCGTGCGCGGCAGGTCGAAATGGCGAGACGTTTGCACGAGCTGATCGCCCAGGACCAGCCCTACACGTTCCTCTTCGTCGGCAAGGGCCTCACCCTTCTCGACCGGAAACTCGTTCGGATGGTCCGGGATCCCGAGGGGACGCCCCAATACCTGCCGATTGTTGCCGATAAGCTGGGTCGAATCAACTTCCATTTCAACCAGTGGGTAAAGACCTCAGAACCCGTGCTCGCGGCCTATTGAGGTAAAATGCTCTCCGCGCTGCTCCGCATTGGGTGGAAGAAACTTTGGACCCTCTTCTTTGTCTCGGTGATCTCGTTCGCCGTCATCCATCTCGCCCCGGGACAACCGAGCCAGATCGATCCCCTGAACCCGCGGTTTACCCGTGAGCAGCTTGAGCGCTATCGGAAGGCGTTTGACCTCGACAAGCCACTTTACGTTCAATACGTCCTGTTCTATCGCAAGCTCTTTACCGGAGAACTGCGTGCCTTCAAAGACAGCCAGCCGGTCTTGCCAAAGATCATCGAACGGTTCTGGAACAGTTTCCCTCTCTTCCTGGTCGGGACGGTCCTCATCTGGTGCTATGCCTTTCCACTGGGGATCGCTAGCGCCATCCGTCGGAACTCGCTCTTTGACAAGGTCACGACCGTCATCGTCTTCGCGCTGATTTCTGTACCGGGGTTTTACCTTGCATATCTCCTCATTATCTTCGTCGTCCAGACTTTCCACGTGGATGTGATCGGACTGAGAACGTTTGGACGCGAGGGAGTCGCGGCCCCTTTGCGCCTCATGGATCGGACGTGGCACCTGGTCCTGCCGTCGGTCCTCGGGGCGACCGCGGGGATTGCCGTCCTGTCGCGGTATGTGCGTTCGCAGATGCTCGAGGTCATCAACTCGGACTACGTGCGGACCGCCAGGGCCAAAGGGTTGAGTGAGGATACCGTCCTCTATAAGCACGCCCTGCGCAATGCCCTGCTCCCCTTCGTGACGATGCTTGGTCTGCTGGTCCCGGCACTGATCGGCGGCAGTGTGATTATTGAGACAATCTTTGCATGGCCGGGGATCGGGCGATTAGGCTACGAGGCGATCCTGAGCCGCGACTACCCGATCGTGATTAGCCTGAATTTCATCGCGGCGGTCTTGACCCTGCTGGGGACGTTGCTCTCGGACGTGCTCTACATGGTGGCGGACCCACGGATCCGGCTGGAGGCCGAGTAACGATGGCGACGTGGACAGAGTCACGACCCTCGGAGGTGACGGTCTCCCCCTCCCGCCTCGCCTGGCGATTCTTTCTCCGGAACCGGACTGCCGTGGCAGGCATGCTGGCCTGCGTCGTCTTTTTCGTCGTGGCCGTCCTGGGTCTGCTTCTGACGAAGGGGGAAAGCCCGGTTCTCGACCCCCGGCAGGTGAGGCTCGCGGACAAGTTCAAGCCCCCACTGTCGCTACCCAACCCCCAGGCAGTCCCCGCAGAGGACTTGCCACGCCTCGGCATCTATCTGCTTGGCACGGATGATCTTGGACGCGATGTCTTTGCCCGCATGCTCGAGGGGGCGTTCGTCTCTCTCTTGGTCGGCTTCGTGGCTGTCGGCATTGCGGTCGCCATCGGGATCACCCTGGGAGGCATCGCTGGGTACTACGGTCGCGTGCGGATCGGAATCGGGGCTCTCCGGCTGATGACTTGGGACACCCTGATTGCCGGTCTCATTGATGTGTTCCTTTCTTTCCCATCGTTCTTCCTAATTCTAACAGTTGTGGCCGTCCTGAAGCCGTCGATATGGAATATTATGGTCGTGATCGGTATCACCAGTTGGACCGGAACGGCGCGCTTCGTCCGCGCCGAGATCCTGGCGCTGCGCGAGCAGGACTTTATCCAGGCGGCGCATGCGCTCGGGGTCCCGGGTCCCCAGATCATCCTCCGCCACCTCATCCCGAATGCCATCGCCCCGGTCCTAGTCTCGGCCACCCTGGGGATCGCCTATGCGATCCTGACCGAGGCAGGCCTCTCCTTCCTCGGGTTCGGTGTTCCGCCCCCGGACGCGACGTGGGGGAATATCCTCGCAGACGGGAAGAATTTTCTGTTCGATGCCTCGTGGCTCACCATTATCCCCGGCACGGCGATCCTGATTGTCGTGCTCGCCTTCAACCTCTTCGGGGAGGGGCTCAGGGAGGCCTTCAATCCCAAGCTTCGACAGCTGTAGACTCAACACACTGAGGTAGCGTCAGCTTGACGGAGGTTAGCCCGGGGTCTATAGTTCGCCTTAAGGCAAGGGTACAGTAATTACCGAGAGGCAAAGGAAAATGACGGCACGCCGTGAACTTCCGATCCCACCTCACTTCCACCCAGATAAAGTGGGTCAGGTCTGGAAAGTTCCCTATGAGGAGCGGGCCCGTGAAGCTTCGAATTGGGTGAAGCAACATCACATACCGCCCGCACGCGGCGACCGATTCAAAATCTGTTTTGTAGCGATAGATATACAAAATACGTTTTGTATTCCCGGATTTGAGTTATATGTCGGTGCACGTTCAGGGACAGGAGCGGTGGACGACAATCGAAGGCTGTGCGATTTCATTTATCGAAATCTTGATGTGATTACCCAAATTTGTCCGACGATGGATACACACCAGGCGATGCAGATTTTTCATGCGATCTATCTGGTCAATGACCGTGGGGAACATCCGGCACCCTTCACCCTCGTTTCTGAAGAGGATATAAAGAACGGCCTCTGGAAATTCAACCCTGCCCTTTGTCACACTCTTCAGATCACCGAGAATTACGGGCAGCGACACCTCATCTTCTATACGCACCAACTAAAAAAGAGCGGTAAATATGACCTCACCATCTGGCCATATCATGCCATGTTGGGAGGGATCGGTCATGCCCTTGTTTCATCTGTTGAGGAAGCCATCTTCTTCCATAGCGTAGCCCGGTATAGTCAACCGGATTTCCATGTCACAGGAGACAATCCGTTTACCGAGCATTATTCCGCTTTTGGGCCTGAGGTGTTGGAAGGCCCGGAGGGAGAGCCGATCGGCCAAAAGAGCGACAAGTTTTTCGAGAAGCTCTTGCAATTTGATGCAGTCCTCATCACTGGACAGGCCAAGAGTCACTGTGTCGCTTGGACGATCGAGGACCTGTTGGAGCATGTGCTTGCCAGAGACCGGAGCTTGGTCGAGAAAGTGTATCTCTTAGAAGATTGTACGTCTCCCGTGGTTGTCCCGGGGGTCATCGATTACTCGGATCAGGCGGATGCCGCATTCCAGAGATTCGCTGATGCGGGAATGCACGTCGTCCGTTCAACCGATCCGATGGACCGATGGCCCGGCATTAAGCTTTGAGAGCGGTCCGGTCCGCCGGCTCGGGAAGGCATCCTTCGTCGGCGGAAAGTTCCGCGGGGTGCCCTGGTGATAGATTTCTATTACGTGCAAAGCGGATCAGAATGCATCAGGACGGCCACCCCCGCCTCTGCTACGCTCCGGCGGCGGGACCCCGGCCGTACGCAAGCCAGTTTCCACCTTCCTCAGGATTTCCTCCCCTCGCCGGCCTCACCGAACACCGAATACCTCATCCCTGACACCTCACACCGTTCCAGGCTGAGCACTGATAGCCAGACTGATGAAGTCGTTGACAGCATGGAGTTGACACCGTACAGTTTTTAATTATGGACACGAGCTTTAAGGTAAGCGAGCTGTTTACCTCGATCCAGGGGGAGGGAGAAGTGATGGGTATCCCTTCCCACTTCGTCCGGCTCTACCGGTGCGACCTCACGTGTAACTGGTGCGATACAAAGTACACCTGGCTGGATCAGGATCATGCAGTGGAAGAGAAGGACTACAGTTCAATGACGATGGAGGAGATACTGGGATGGTTTCGGGAGGAACCCAGGGCGCCTCTTGTTACCATCACCGGTGGCGAGCCGCTGCTTCAGCCGATCCTGCCCCTCGTCACCGCGTTCGACGCGGGGGGCTATCAAGTCGTGGTCGAGACCAATGGACTACACACGCCGGAACAGGCGTTACTCGACGTGGTACGCCACTGGGCTGTCTCACCGAAGCTCAAAAATGCGGGAATGGAGCGTGAATGGGGTTCCCTGGATTGGCTCGGCAAGACCCAGAACTTCTATCTGAAGTTTGTCATCTGCGATCCGGTCATCGATCTGCCAGAGGTCCAGGAATTTGTCGAGAGTCGTGGCCTTCCCAGCGCCAAGGTGATCCTCCAGCCAAACGGTTTGGTGTCCGAGTACAAGGCTGTCCTTTCTGGTCTGGCGGATTATGTCCGCCAGCGTGGCTTTCCCTATCGCATCCTGCCGCAACTACACCGACTCCTCTGGGGGCTCCAGCGCGGCGTCTAATTTCTCTTTCGCGGGCTGAGGGTTCAGGGAATTTCATCAACTTTCGAAGAGTCATGAGGTCTTCGGTTGACAGTTCGCCAGACTTTGCAATCCGCCCGTAGCTCTCTTGCGGGTCTTGAACCATCAACTCACTCACCTGCCGAACCACACCTTGTGCTTTGCTGAGCTTGGGGTCCACTAGTTTTCCAACGAGTGGCTCAAAAATCTTGATAAAGAAAGCAAGAATCGGATTTTCAATTTTGGCATATATGGTGAGCCGGCTCTTTACCCACTCCTGCCCATGATCGGCCCTCCCGTACTGAGACTCTTGAAAGATTACGGTCTTCCCTCGCAACGTGATCAACGCCCCCTCGGCGATTCCTTCCGCAAAGTACACCCGATGTCCTTCATCCCGGTAGAGGATTTCCATATCCCCTTCGACCCCATCCGGGTCATGTCCGTGAAACAGGTCCGGACCTACTCGCGTGATCGTGTAGTTGCCGATCGCAAGGCTTCGGGAAATCGCGGCCCCGACGTCCGGGCGGTCAAGGAGGAATTGGTGAAGAGGACGATTCAGAATCGGATGTTCGAGCGATAGGGAACGCTTGAGAGTGTGATCATTCAGGAGGGTCTCGACCTTCTGTTTCGCCCTCTCATCGAGGACCTCTATAGGGAAGGGAATTGGCGAAGTGGCTGCAAAGGCGGGTAGTGGTGCAAGGCAAGTCAAAAAAATCAGGATGACGCGCTGTGGAGCCATCACGGCGGGGACCACCTCACGACCCTTTGCCCCGGTACTGTCGCAAGAGCGATTTAACCTGATCGAGGAGCGATCGCGGATAGAGCCTGCCCGCCTGGTCCTCCCAGACCCGTTGGCTCGCCTTGAGGAGGTGATGCCGTTCTGCCGGGTCGAGGTCCACTATTTGGATACCGTTTCGCTTCAGGACGGTCAGCGCTTCCTGGTTTTCCCGTCGTGTCTTGACGACCACCTGCCGGGCATACTTCTTGGCCACATCCTTCAGGGTGATCCGCAGATCTTCTGGGATTGTCCGCCAGCGGGATCTTGAGATAAGCATCCCGCCGATCGCGCGGGTAAGCCATTGTGAGGA
Source organism: Candidatus Methylomirabilota bacterium (assembly GCA_027293415.1). Lineage (NCBI taxonomy): Bacteria > Methylomirabilota (SeqCode) > Candidatus Methylomirabilota bacterium. Next base: position 16,175 of record JAPUFX010000134.1, on the reverse strand, counting down.
CATATAGGAGACTTGGTTGAACCACTGGAGCGCAATGGCAGCGAGCGGCGGGGCGTAGAATGCATCAATCAGACCCGTTTGGAGGGATGGGAATACATCGGGGAGTGCGAGCGGAACAGTTGCAACCTGATAGGTCCGGAACAGGGCCTCAGCTAGCGGGTCTCCATACCAGGTCCAAAGCTTGATGCCCTTCAGGTCTTGGCGGCGACGGATTGCGTTCTGCGAGAAGATATGGACGGGGCCGGCTTCGGCGAAGGCCAGGAAGACAAATCCCCGCTTCTCGAAGGCTCGCGCAAAATTCTCTTCAAGTCGCCCGGTGACAAAGTCTGCGTCGTCTGCCCCCTCAAAAAGCAGTGGGAGTTCTAAGACGCGGACCGAGGGGAGTACGGAGCCGAGACCCACTCCGGAGAAGGCTCCACCATGGAGCTGTCCGATGCGAATCTTGCGGATAACATCGATCTCATCTCCTAGCACCCCTCCCGGATAGAAAATAAAACGGATACGCCCGCTACTCCGTTGTTGTAACTCTGCATCCATTTCCCGAAGGGTCAACATCCACGTGGAGCCCTCGGGGGCGAGCGTGGCAAATTTTATGGTGAGTGGAGCCGAACCATTGATTCGGAAGGGGCCGGCGCTTTCGAGCACTCCATGGGGGGTGAGGAATAGAAGTCCGATGAGAAGGGCCGCTATTCGACGACCTATGACCGTAAACCGACGATCGAGAAAGCGTAAAAGGCCCTTGCTTCTGTCATCGGTCGACAGGTCATTCGATGAGGACGAGGACCTGGCTTCCACCACCCGCGAGCCGCTCGCCCCGCACGGACGTCTCTCAGGATCTGCTCCCCTCGCCGGCTGCCCCATTGGCTCAAGTCTCCCGCCGTTCGTTTCCGCTCTCCTGAGATTTGCGGTCATCGGTCGTCGGTCATCGGTCGTCGTTAGGCGGTCATCGGTTTTCGCTCTACAGGAACAATTCATCTATCCTCTCCAAGAGGAGCCGGGCTCGGGCCTTGGCGACCTGATTCATCAGCTCCTGCTCTGGAAACAGATCGTCCGGGGCATCGAGGATCAGGCGGAGCTGCGTCTCGAAGAGGGCACGATCCTGAGTCTGGACCGCGAAGGGGTCGGCGATGAAAAGATGCACCAGGAGGAACTTGCCTCCGGTCAGATCCAAGGCCCTGTCGAGATGGGACTTTGCCCGAGAGGGCTCCCCCCCTAATGCTGGGGAACGCGAGGCATAGTAGACGCCGAAGAAAAGGTGGGGCCCGGCATAAAAGTACTCCTCATCCAGCTCTAAGGCGCGGCGCATCATCGCCACGGCACGGGGAAGGTCCGCCACCATCTCCGGACGGGTGCGGCTCCAGTTGATGGATCCCGCCCATCCGTAGGCTGTCCAGAACAGGGCGGGGACATCTTCCTTTTGAAAGACTTGCAGCGCCTCCCGAAAGGCGGGCAGGTCCGCGTGAAGAGCCGTGGCAAACGGCTCGTGCCGAAGTTTGAGAATGCGCAGACCGTAATTGCGGCCTCGGAGGTAGAGACGGCGGGCGCGCTCGCGATGGAGAGAAGAAAGCTGAGGATCAGTGCGGTGCGTGGCGATCTTTTTCTCGACGAACGCAAAGGTGTAGGCCTCGAAGCCTTGAGAGGCCAGCAGGAGCAATTCCTGATTGTCGGGAGAGGTCTGGAGAAAAACTTCAAGGAGCTTTAGGTTGGAGGCGAGAGCCTGCTCCGCCAGTCGGAGATCGCCCTCCCGGTAGAAAGTTACCTGGCCGTCCTGGAAGATCTCTGTTGCCGAGGAGATCGTCATTTGCTTGAGAATCGGACTGCAGGCGGAGACGACAACCGCCATGGTAATCAGGAGGAGGGAAAAGGAACCCTTCACTGGATCTCGGGGGTAAGGGTCATGACGAGGGTGGAGAGCCCGGTCCGCGATTCGTATCCGCGCATGATGTTGAACAAGACGCTCTCGGTCTCATGGCGATTTGCGGCGACGGTGACCGGCTGGCCGTTCACAACCACCGCCTCGAGACGGGACTCGACAAAGGCGATGTGGCCTTGCCCCTGATCGGTGAAGTAGCTGATCTCCGGTGTGATCTGCAGGCGGATGCGATCACCGGGGAGAATAGTGGGGATGACCCTGAAGCCCGTCGAGACGCTTCGAAAAACTGAGCCCCGCGCGATGTAACCCTGGTTCAGGCTGTACTGGTAAAACCACGGGCCATCGGGCACGCTCTCACCTATGGCAATCCTTCCCTCCTGCCCATCGGCCACCAGGAGGAAGAAGGTGGAACTGCTCCGGGAGCTTTTCCATTCGCTTTCCGGAACAATGCCTTTTTCGGGCCCGAAACCCCAGCTTCTGGAGTCGCTCTGCTGGACGACCGTGGCGGAGATCCTCACGTGCCGTGACGGGATCGGAAGGGTAGGGTTGGTCTGGGCTGGCGCTATCCTCGCCGCATAAAGCAGAATCAGACCACTCACCCCGACGAGGAGGATCCGAATGTAGCATTGCAAAGCCGTGCCGATTGATGCCCTCACGGTCCCTCAGCCAGACAGTTCGTGTTTCGTGCAGCGGAGAGGATTTCGTGCGCCGATACTCGACGAGTGACGTCCGATGACCGACGACCGTTGACCGACCACGGATGACCAAAGGCGCCTTTCGTTCCTTTACGGTCGTCGGTTATCGGATAACGGTTATCCGTTTTATTTGACCGCGATGGCGATCTCCCGGATCCCGGCATCCCGGCAGAGCCCCAGCACGGCCGTGACCGTCCCATGCTTCAAACGTCGGTCGGCCCGGACGACAGCGCTTTTCCGCTTTCCCTGAAACTCCTTGAGCCTTGTCTCCAACGCTTTCATGGTCACCAATTGACCGTCCAGGGTGATCCGCCCCCCTCTGTCCATTTCGATCTGGATCGGTTTCCGCTCCTTCTGCTCCACTTCAGCCGCCTTGGCCTCGGGCAGCTCTAGATCCAGCTTTCGCTCGACCTTAATGAACGTGGATGTGATCATGAAGAAGATGAGCAGAAGGAAGACCACGTCGATCAGGGATGTCAGATTGATCCCTGCCTGCTCCTCATCTGGCTCGCTAAACTGCATCTATAACCTCCCGCTCCTGGGAACTAGTGCCCCTCCAACTCACTCCTCCTAAGCACCGCAGGGTTCCGCCAGCCCGGATTATTCACATAGAAGTGAATAATCTGCCCTCCGGGCTTCGACTCCGCGGCTCGACTGAGCTCGCCGAAGTCCCCGCGTTTGCGGGACGTCGCTCAGGGCTAGCCTTGAGTCCCGCCGCAGCGGCGTGGACGCATTATTCACGATGACACTCCGTTCGTGAATAATGCGGGCCAGGGGCGCTGAGGGGTTGTAGGAGTGTTCCTCCCCGAGGCTCCCCTACGCCTGGGGGATGCTCAGCGAGGCGAACGCCGAGCGCCGAATCCCGCCCCGTCCCGATGGGACGAGAGTCTCTTCGGGAAAGGCGTTCGGGACTAGCGGAAGTACCGCACCAGCGCGGAATGCTAGTGAGAAATAGTTGGTGCGGCACTAGGAGGGCGGTTTAAAGCTGGGGGCGCCCTCCCAGCCCCCTCCGGGCCGAGGGGTACGTCCCCCCCTGGCGACGGGTCGGGCTGCGGCAACGACGGGCTCCCGTTCGCGGACCGTCGGGGCCACACCCTCGTGATGGATCGCGAGGTCTTCCAGGAAGTTCACGCAGACCCCCTCCATTTCGAGAACCCGCAATTCAATCTTCCGTCGGAAGTAGTGATAGAGTCCGAGGGCCGGGATCCCCACCATGAGCCCCCAGGCGGTGGTCAGGAGGGCCTCGGCAATGCCGGACGCGACAAACCCAACATTGCCCCCGCCCGAGCCGTGGAGGGCGATGGCGTCGAATGACTTAATCATCCCGAGCACTGTCCCGAAGAGTCCCAGCATCGGGGCGATACTCGCCAGGAAGGCAAGGAGCCCCAGATTCTTCTTGAGGAGGGTGGCCTCCCGCCGGCCGGCATCTTGGATCGCACGCTCGATCTCCCTCGACCCCTGGCTGAACCGGAGAAGGCCAGCCCGCACGATCCGGGAGAGGGCAATATCATGGGACTTGCAGACAGTAATAGCCTCTTGCACCTCACGGCGGTACCAGTGGCGCCGGATCTCCTCGAGGAATTGGGGGGAGACAATCTTCTTCTTCCGCAGGTTGACCGACCGCTCGAAGAGAACCGCCAGGGCCAGGATGGAGCAGAGGGTGATGAAGTGCATCACCACGCCTCCTTTTAAGTAGAGATCCAGCAGGGTGTCTCGAGAGCTCAGGACAAGTCCCTCCTGGGCGGGCGGGGATGCCTTCGGGGGAGCCTTCTCCGCCCCCCAACTTCCCGCCGGTAGTATCAGGAGCGGAAGGGCGATCACGGCGATCCGCCCCAGACGGGATACGTGCTTGTACACAGGGATTCCTCCTCTCAGCGGTCGAGCCCGATCTCCAGTTCTAGCGCCTTTTCGCGGGCCCTTTCCTCTTCTTTTTCTTTCTTCTGTTTCAGGGTTTCTTCCAGCTTCTGATTCTGTTCTTGGAGCTCTTGAAGCTCGAGCTCCAGGTCCTTGGTGTCCTGGAGCACCTCCAGCTTGAGCGACTCCTCTTGATTGTAGCGAACCTCGACCGAGGCGGACCCTTTGGTCCCGTCGGTGGCAAGGACTATAACGGCGATCCGGTTGACTCCAGAAACGAGGGGGACGGTCGCTTGAAAGCGGCCATCGGGATTGACCCGCAGATCGCTGGCCGGCTGGCCGGTGGTGGTATTGGTGACGAGGACCATATCGAGATCGGCGAAGGAGGTCTTGGGTAATACCTCGATGATGTCTGCAGGTCTCCGGAGCGGTGTGAAAGTCCCCCCGGTCACCCGAGCGATCTGCGTACAGGCGTAAGGGGCGGAAACGGCCTCGATGCCCAGGGCGAAGGTATGGATCTTGATATTTGCCTTGGCACCCACGGAGGCTGCCCGGACTGCCACTTCCATATCACCGGGGTCCATGCTATTGACGTGGCCGAAGGGTAACGTAGGGAATCCATCCGTCAGGAGGAAGGCCACCTTCCGGCTCTCTGGCCGGGGAAAACTGGTGGCCCCCGTAAGCGCGGCCAGCTCCCGCACGGCCAGACGCACCCCGGACGCCATGTCGGTTCCCCCGCTGGGACCCCGCCGGAGGGTCCGGTGTAACGCCAACCGAACTTCTTGGTAATTTACGGTGAGGGGCTGTGCCAGGATCGCATTGGGCTGATTGGTCATTCCCGAGCCCGTGAACCGGTTGTACTCACCGGCGAAGGTGACGATCCCGACCCTGGTACTCCTGGGGTCCAGCGTTTCGAGGAGCCGTTCCGCGGCCCTCACTTCGGCGGCCAGAATGGTGGTATCCCCGAACCCTCCCACGCTCTGCACGCCTGCGGGGGCCCGAGTGCTTCCCGAGGTATCCAGGATCAGCATGAGATCAAACAGGGCCGGTCGGTAATCGCGCGAGGCTCGGGCCTGTCCTCTCACCGAGACGCGGCTTGGTCCTGAAATAGTGGCCCCGTGCTGCGGGGCTTCGATGCCGACCTGCACCCGGGTGTCACCCCAGACGGAAACGGCGGTGGCGAGGCTGACGAAAAGAAAGGAAGAAAATAGGAAAACGATGACGCGTCGGCTCATGGGTTCTTCCCCTCCGACGGGACTGAGGCCAGAGGGACGTGGGGCGTGACGGAACCATCCTCGGGCAGGTCAAAGAACTCCCGCCGGACCAAGCGGCCTTTCTCGAAATACGAGATGACATCGACTGTGTTATCCCCGTTCAAGTCCTCCTCTTCTCGAAGCACGTTGCCGGTCTCCGGTTCGTAGTATGCAAAGAGATTAAAGGTGCCCTGTCCCGCGGTGTCCCGGGAAATCTTCGTGACATGGCCGGACCCATCGTACTCGGTCACACGATTCATCCGACCGTCCCCATCGGTATCCTCTGCTTTGCGGGTCTGGACGCCATTCGCATAGGTAGCAATAAACCGGGGGGGCTCGAGGCCCGGGCTGTAACGTAGCTCTTCCACCATCTCTCCCTGCGCATACACGATCACGTGGTCTCGATGGTTATCGGAGTCGCTGTCGGCCTCGGTCCGAACGATATTGCCTGCCCCGTCATAGAAGGCCCAGAGGTCCACCTTTCCGTCCCCATTCGTATCGGATTCCTTGCGGACAGCGCGGCCGGCTTCGTGGAAGGTCCAAGTATCTAGTCGGCCGTCGAGACGGCTATCCTCCTCCTGCCGGATCAGCCTCCCGGTTTCATCATAGTATCGAATGATATCCGGCCGCTTATCCCCATTGACATCTCGCTCCTTCCGGACGAGCCTCTCGCCCTGGTAGACCGGGAGGAATCCTTCGGAATCGATCGTCGGGCGAGGCTCCGTCGCTGGGATGCTGGTGAACCATGGCGTTTTCGCGGGGGCGGGGGTCCCCTGGAGTGCAGCATGCAGCTTTCGCGTCCGCTCCCGGGCGGCCGCGAGCTGCTCTTTGAGCGCCCTGCGGGCCTCTGCCGTCTCGGTGTCCTCCCCTTCGCCGGTTTGAATTTCGGGTGAAACCACTGGGGAAGGCACCTGGGTTTGCGTCGAGATAGACCCTTGGGGCTTGGGGGGGGCGGTGTTGTCGGCGAGCAGGACGAGGCCCTCTCCGGCTGATAGCGAAGTGGTCGGCGCCTGGATCGGCGCGGTCTCCCTCTCCTCCGGTGCCAGATGGTCTTCAACGAGGATGAGTCCGCTACTCGCCCCCATCCCACTTCGGGTAGCCTCTTTCTGTTTAGCCTCGATCTGCCGTTCGAGCTCTTTGTCGATCTGTTCCTGTCGGGTCATTTCGTTCTTGGCCTGTTTTTCGAACTGTGACTTCATGTGGAGTCCGCGGATAAGACCCACGACTGCCCCGACCCCTAATCCAATCGGCCCCCCCATGGCCCCCATCGCAGCCCCCATCATCATGGAGTTCATCACTGGGTCTGGTCCCGAGGAGAGCCCGGCCGAGACGTTCACGCCGCCGCTGCCACCGCTCACCCCGACCGAAGAACCACCGCGAGACCCTGTCCCCGAGGTGGCGCACCCGCCGATCAGTAGCCATACGATCGGAACAACCCAGAAGCGTTGACGCCTCATCGTGGTGTCCCCTCGCCGTTCTTAGAAGAACTTGAAGCTCTATGAGCACTCAGCTCTGAGCAGCCGGCACGAGGAACTCTTGGGGAAAAGGATTCGAGCCTCATGGCTGACCACTGATGGCCGACGGCTGACAGCTGATCGCTTACTGCTGTCCCTGCTGACTGCTGACAGCTGACTGCGGACTGCTTTGCTCTACGGTCGCCGGTTGGGGAGACACACCCGACCCCTGATCGGTCAGGACCTCCTTTGCGCTCACCCGGCCCCTCCGGAAGCGATACCGGACATCGGGTTGACCATCGAAGTTGAGGTCTTCCTCCTGGGTGATCTTCGCCCCGTTTCGATAGAAGACCCAAAGATCCGGCCTCCTGTCCCCGTTCGTGTCGACCTCCTCCCGAAGTAGCTGTTCCCCTTTGAAGTACCGAGTGAGATCCCGAATGCCGTTGGTCTTGGTAGAGATCTCCTGACGGATTGGCTTGCCGTTTTGGAACTCTGTAATCACATCCGGCTCGTTTCCGGGGTGGTTAAACTCCACCTGTCGTCGAATCTTCCCCTTTTCATAATATGCAATGATGTCCGGTTTGCCCCGTCCTTGACGGTCCTCTTCCCGCCGGATCAGAATCCCCCGTTCATAGTAATAGATGAGCGTGGGCGTGCCGATCCCCTTCGGATCTTCCTCCTGCCTGACCAGCTTTCCGTCAACGTAATGGGCCCAGACATCTGGCTTGCCATCCCGGTTGGTGTCGACCTCACGCCGGACGATTTCACCATTCCCGTCGAAGAAAGTCCAGAGGTCAATGCGACTATCGCCGTTCTTGTCCTCCTCTTGTCGAGTGAGTTTGCCTCCTTGGTAGAGGCTCACCAGGCGGGGTGTGCTCTTGCCTGCGCGAAACTCCTCCTTCCGGATGACATTGCCTTGCGGGTCATAGATCTCTCGCACGGTAATTTTGCCATCCCGATTCCCCGCCTCTTCCTTCCGCGTGAGTTTGCCCTTGGTGAAAAAGAGGAAACGGTCCGGCGTGCCATCCTGGTTTAGGTCCTGTTCCTCCCGCTCGCGCTTGTCGCCACTGTAGTAGCCCCAGAAGTCCACTTGGCCATCAAAATCGGTATCCTTCCAGGCCCGGTTCACCTGTCCTTGGGACCCGAGAAAGTACCAGATATCGGGTTTGCCGTCCCCGTTAGTATCCACCCGCTGCTTATCCAGTTTCCCCCGAAGATAAAAGGACCACACCTCCACCTTCCCGTTGAAGTCCCGGTCCTCCTCCTGTCGGTCGATCTCGCCTTTGACATAGAAGGTCCAGACATCGATCTTGCCATCGTTGTTTGTGTCGACCTCCTGGCGGGCGATTTGTCCCTCGTCGTCGTAGTGGAAGACCGCCTTCGGCTTGCGAGGCGCGGCCGAGGCCAGGGCGACCATCACCAGGAGTATCGGGAGGGAAAGTATCCATCGAGCAGGCCGCATGCATGATCCAAATTTGGCTGCATCGTTCATCATCGGATCGTCACCGTGAAGATCAGCGTCAGTGGCTGTCCGACCAGGGCTCGAAACTTCTCCGGGATCGGGGGAAAAGGCGATGCCCGGTCCATGGCATCTGCCGCGCTCGCGTTGAGCTCAGCATTGCTGGACCGGATGACCTGAATCCCACGGGCCACTCCCACCCGGTCCAGACTGAACCGAAGCGAGACCTTGTGGACGCCCCGGACCTTTTCAGGATAGCGCCAGGCCGCAAACACCCGGCGTTTGATCAGCTCGAAATATTCTGTGAAGTCCGGATCAGAAGTGTCGATGAGCTCCAAGGCCGCTCCCGGGGTTGTCTGGGGTCTTCCCGCTTTCAAAAAGCGCTCCGGGACCACGACGGGCCCGGTGGGCTGCTGAAATCCTTCGACCGTCGTCTCGCCGAGTTCTGTCGGCATAGAGGGTGTGGGGCTCACCGAGGCCGTCGGGCTGGGAGCGGGGAGTGGAGCGATTTCAGTCGGAACCTCTGCAGGTGCCGAAGGGGGTGGAGCGGTGAATGATCGAGGAACCTCTCTCGGTGGTCCCCCCGGAACGGGTTCAGCCTCAAAGGGTTTCACCGGCATCGGCAGGAGCCCCTTTTCAGGTAACACGCGTTCCGGAGAAGGGGTCTCTAGCTTTGGCGCAGTGAGCGTCTCCTTGTGGACTGTCTTAGGGAGTGGTTTGGGGACGTGCGGTTTGACCATTGCGACCTTGGGAAGGGTCTTGGGCGTAAACTTCGGCTTTGCCACTTGCTTTGGTGGAGTTGGCTTGGGTTGTGGAACGGACTTGGGTTTGGGCTTCTGCCGCGGTTTCTTCTGCGCTGTCCGTTTCTTTGCTTGGCGGAGTGGTTTCTGCTTGCGCGCACGGGCTGGCGCTTGAGCCTTGGTCTCGAGGATCCGGACGCTGATGGGGGGGCGCTCGGCTAGAGAGAGGGTCTGGGCAGCCAAGAGATAGATGAGGAGGAGAATCAGGAGATGGATCCCTACAGACATGAAAACAAAGGGATCTAAGGTGCTGCTCTCGGGCAGGCCGGGAACGGGAGGTCCTGAAAACCGGCGGCGGAACCGATTATAGGCCGAAAGGAACCGGCTCTGCTCCCAGCCGCTCAGCCACGTCTCCAGCCTCCCGGTGAGCTTCTCCCCAACGCCACCGAGGCCTTTCCATCTCTTCCCGTGCGCCACTGCAGCACTCCCTTAGTGCTTCGATTCGCAAATACGGTTACGTATTTTTGTGAATTACATTAGAGATGTTGGTCACTCAGCACTAAGTCCTGAGTAAATAAGTTCGACACAGAACTTATGAATCGAAGGACTTAGCGGAAATCACCCTCGGTAAAGTGGAGTGTCCAGCCGCTGCCTCGCGGATCCACCTGGACTGTCCGGTCGTACCGCCCAACTGTTCGGGTCCCGAACTGCGTTTCGACGTAAGCCTGGGCAATGATTCGGTGGGGCCCCAGGTCCAGGTTTTGCGGCTGGGACTGCTGGGGGTTTAACGTGATGCCCGCGGCACCATCCAAATCCTGCGGGTCGGCGTCAACGTAGATCTCGAGCTGCCATCGCGTGCCGTTGACGAACTTTCCCACGGTGGGGTCTATGGTTCCGGCAGTCGGGTTATAAGTTCCGGACCACGGCTGAGCGGCCTGCGCTGCTGCCGTGGACTGGGTGGATGTGGATGCGGCTGAAGTGGGGGGGTTGCCCGTTTCCGCCCGCTCGTTCTCGATGGCGCCACCTACCATCGCCCCGGTTAGGGCCCCGAGACCCATCCCGGCGGCAGCGGCGGTCGCAGTATTGCCTCCGGTGCCGGCTGCGATGAGTGATCCTGCTACCGCGCCCAGGGCGGCCCCGGTCAGGGCCCCCTGCTCCTGAGAGGTGAGTGGCCGGTTCGCACAGGCACTGACGAGGGCAACGGCAGCGATGAGACTCATCAATTTCCGCATCACCTTTCCCTCCTTACCGCGTTCGCCGCCCGTCTCTTGGTTTATCTTCTGAGCTGGGGTCTCATCTCCCTACCATGTTTGACGGGTTGTCGAGGGCTTTATTTCACATTCCTGTATCGCAGTGAACATCCAGAGTCCTCGGGAAATTCCCGCCGGCCCGCAGGTCCGCGGTCCCGACAATGGTGCACCTTCCTCTGACACTATTCCCATCGATGAATGGCTGTTCATGTGCATCACGGCTTCGGGGACAGAAACACCTCCCGACTCGTCTCCTGCCCGCGCATCTCTGGCCGTGGGGGCGGCAGCGTTGGCGGGGATAGAGGAGCGAGAGCATACGTGCGAGAGTCCTTGGTGCCGAAGGGGGGACTCGAACCCCCACGGGTTACCCCACACGCCCCTCAAGCGTGCGCGTCTACCAATTCCGCCACTTCGGCACGGGCTTTATTATTTTAGTTTTACAGGGGAAGATGTCAACGAGAAAATCGCCAGAAGCCATGCAAAGACAGGCTTTTGAAGGGCTTGCGGGGCCGCGGCTGTTGATCGGGGGATGCTTGCGTATTGGCCGTGCCGGAGCGGGCCTAGAGAATGCGTAATGGTCGAGGGATGGGGCTAGTGCCGCACCAACTAGCGACCGATGCCCGTTGACCGTTATCCGATGACCGTAAGGGACCAAGGGGTCCTTTTTCGGTCGTCGGTCATCGGTCCACAGTCAGTACTCGGGGGGCAGGCCCCCCTTCGGCGCTCGGCGCTTGCCTCGCTGAGCACCCCCCAGGCGTAGGGGAGCCTCGGGGAGGAACACTCCTACAACCCCTCAGTGCCCCTGGAGAAGCTCGCGGTGTTTAGGAAGAATTAGTTGGAGGGGCACTAGTCCGCTGAAAGGTTGTTGGGGCGCTCGGGTGGGGGGAGGTGTCTAGCCACTTCCCGACACAGTTCCCGCGTATCAATGGGTTTTGCGATGTAGCCGCTGCACCCGGCCTCGAGGATCCGTTCCCGATCTCCCTTCATGGCGTGGGCGGTCATGGCAACGACGATGATGTCCTTCTTCCTCGGGTCCTGCTTCAAGGTTCGGGTGAGCTCGAGTCCGTCGAGCCCGGGGAGCTGGATGTCCATGAGAATGAGATCGGGTAAGGCCTCTTTGAGGACCTGCAAGGCCTCGGCCGCCGAGTCGACGCCGCACACCTGGTATCCGCTGGACTCCAAAACATCACGGGCCAGCTCCATATTCATGGAGTCATCTTCAACGATGAGAATATTTCCCATGGCATGCTCCGTCAGTGATTCCTTCTGTAGCAATCCTTATGCCACAGCGAGAGGTGCTTCATCGCCGGATCCGGGGGGCAAATATCTGATTGACTTTTGTTCAGATCGCTGGTATGTAAAAACACCTATTTTTCGCGTGAGAGAGGGGTGAAGGACGATGTCGATTGAAGACAAACTCAAGGAGCTGCGGCGGCGGAAGGAAGCAGCGCTGGCCGGCGGAGGCCCCGAGCGGATCGAACGGCAGCACAAGGCGGGTAAACTCACCGCGCGGCAACGCATAGATCTGCTGCTCGATCCTGGCAGCTTTACCGAACTCGATATGCTGGTCACCCACCGGTGTACCGATTTCGAGATGGAGAAGCAAAAGATCCCGGGGGATGGCGTAGTCACGGGTTACGGCACCATTGATGGCAGGCAGGTCTATTTCTTTGCATACGATTTCACCAGCCTTGGCGGAACATTGAGCGTGACCAATGCGCAGAAGATCTGTAAGGTCATGGACCTCGCGGTGAAGATGGGCGTTCCCCTCATCAGCCTCAACGACTCCGGAGGGGCCAGAATTCAGGAGGGGGTCGACTCCCTGGCTGGCTATGCCGACATCTTCTTGCGGAACGTTCTGGCCTCGGGGGTCATCCCCCAGATTGCCGCGATCATGGGACCATGCGCAGGGGGGGCTGTCTATTCACCCGCCCTGATGGACTTCACCGTCATGGTGAAGGGGACGAGCTACATGTTTGTCACCGGGCCGGATGTCATCAAGACGGTCCTGCAAGAGGAGGTGACCTTCGAAGAGCTCGGAGGGGCGATGACCCACAATGCCACGTCCGGCGTAGCCCACTTCGCTGTGGATTCAGAAGAGGAAGGCGTACTCGCCATCCGGGAGCTCCTCAGTTTTCTCCCCCAGAACAACCTTGAGGAAGCGCCTCGACGGCCCACGACCGACGACCCCCACCGGATGGACGAGGCCCTGAACGCGCTTGTGCCCGACAATCCCAACAAGCCGTATGACATGAAGGAGCTGATTCGATTAGTCGTCGATGACCGCTATTTCTTCGAGGTGCAGGAGCATCTCGCTCAGAACATCCTTGTCGGATTCGCCCGGCTGGACGGCCAGACAGTGGGCATCGTCGCCAACCAGCCGATGGTGCTGGCAGGCTGCCTCGACATCAATTCATCCATCAAGGCCGCCCGGTTCATCCGCTTCTGCGACTGCTTCAACATTCCCATCATCACCTTGGAGGATGTCCCCGGGTATCTCCCAGGCACCAGCCAGGAACACGGCGGGATCATCAAGCATGGGGCAAAGCTCCTCTTCGCTTATGGCGAGGCCACGGTGCCGAAGCTCACGGTCATCGTCCGCAAGTCGTATGGGGGTGCCTATTGCGTCATGGGGTCCAAGCACATGCGGGCCGATTACAATCTGGCCTTTCCGACGGCGGAGATCGCCGTGATGGGGCCCGAGGGAGCGGTGAATATTCTCTTCCGGCGGGATTTGAGCAAGGTGACAGACGTCGAGGCCTTCCGGGCTGAACGGGTCGAGGAATTCAAGGATAAATTTGCAAATCCGTACGTGGCGGCAGAGAAAGGGTACATCGACGACGTGATCGAGCCGAAAGAGACCCGTCCGAAGCTGATTAATGCCCTGCGGTTGACGGCCACCAAACGGGACACCAATCCCCCGAAAAAGCACGGTAACATCCCGTTATAGGAGTCCGCGGTCCGAAGTCCCCGGTCCCCTGTCTCAGTTCGCCAACGGTCTCCCCTTTCTCACCGATACTCCCTCAGAGAGACTCGACGTGAAGATCGAACGGTTCGAAGATATTCAGGCTTGGCAGGAGGCAAGGAAGCTGGCAGGAATGCTGGTCCAGGTGACCCGCAGCCGCTCATTATCCCGGGACGGGGCTTTGAAGGAGCAGATCGATCGGGCTTCTATTTCGATCATGGCGAACATTGCAGAAGGCTTTGAGTCGCAATCTGACGGGGAGTTTGCTCGTTTTCTCGTTTATGCGAGGCGATCAGCCGCGGAACTTCAATCGCATCTATACTTGGCCCTAGATCGTGGCCAACTGCCGTCGCGTGATTTGCAAAAACTATACGCCAAGTTGGAAGAAATCCGAGCTCTTATCGGCGGATTCCTGGGCTACCTAGGTCGTCAAGCGGAGGCCGGAGGGAGAAGATTGCGGGCGGCAGACGGGCACGTGAGACGTAGGACTACCACTGGGCACTGGGGATAGGGGACGGGGGACGGGGGACGGGGGACTGAAGACATGTTTCGAAAGATACTCATTGCCAATCGCGGAGAGATCGCGCTGCGGGTCATCCGGGCCTGCCGGGAGATGGGGATCGGGACGGTGGCGATTTACTCCGATGCCGACCGCTCGGCGCTGCACGTGCGAAAGGCAGATGAGGCCTATTGGGTGGGTGCATCTCCCTCGGCCGAGAGTTACCTCCGGGTGGATCGGATCCTTGAGATTGCCCGGCAGAGTCAGGCTGAGGCCATCCACCCCGGCTATGGCTTTCTCGCGGAAAATCCCACCTTTGCCGAGGCCTGCGAACAGGCAGGGTTCGTCTTCATCGGCCCCTCCTCCGAAACCTTGAGACTGTGTGGATCCAAGACCGCCTCGCGCCGCCTGGCCAAGCAAGTCGGGGTGCCGACCGTGCCTGGGACCGACCAAAATCTGCGCGATGAAGAGATCCTCCCGCGGGCACAGGAGATCGGCTTTCCGCTCCTCATCAAGGCCGCAGCCGGCGGCGGGGGAAAGGGGATGCGGATTGTCGGGGAAGAGGCCGAGCTTCAGTCGGCCATTCGGGCAGCCCGCTCGGAGGGGCAATCCTCTTTCGGTGACGATGCCATCTTCGTTGAGAAGTATCTGACCCGTCCGCGGCACATCGAGATGCAGATCCTTGCCGATGCCACGGGTCACACGCTCTATCTCGGAGAGCGTGAGTGTTCCCTGCAGCGCCGGCATCAAAAGGTCGTGGAGGAGTCCCCCTCTCCCTTCATGACGCCAGACCTCAGGCGGCGGATGGGAGAGGCCGCGGTGGCTTTGGCCAAAGGTTGCCGCTACCAGAATGCGGGGACCGTGGAGTTCTTGGTCGATACCGACCGGAATTTTTATTTCTTGGAGATCAACGCCCGCCTGCAGGTGGAACATCCGGTGACCGAGCTCACCACGGGGATCGACTTGGTCAAGAGCCAGGTGCGGATCGCCGCCGGAGAGTCCCTCTCCCTGCGTCAAGAGGAGGTGCAGCCGCGGGGCCATGCGATCGAGTGCCGGATCTATGCTGAGGATCCGACCAACCGCTTTACTCCCTTTCCCGGAAGGATCACCCTCTATCGACCCCCGAGTGCGCCAGGCATCCGGAATGACAGCGGGGTCTACGAGGGATTTGAGGTGCCGATCTATTACGATCCCCTGATATCCAAGCTCGTCGCCTGGGGGAAAGATCGGCCCGAGGCCATCAGCCGGATGCGGCAGGCGTTGCAGGATTATCTCGTTGCCGGGATCAAGACCACGGTCTCTTTCCTCTTCGAGGTCATGTCGGACCCTCGGTTCGTGGAGGGAGACATGGATACTACATTCATCGACAGGTTTTTGGCGCAGCAGGAGGGCGGCGAGCCCCGCCACAAGGATGTCGCAATCGTGGCCGCCGCGATTCATGCACACATTGCCGAGCAGGAACGGAGGCCCGCAGCCCCCGTAGGCCGGGGTGTCGCTGGATCCGCGTGGACGCTCGCGGCCCGTCGCGAAGGACTGAGACGCGGCTAGCGGGGGGGTTCACGGCTCTTAGAAATTCGAATTTCGAAATTCGAAATTGGAAATGCCCTCGGTCATCGGGTATCGGGTGATGCAGTATATTGCTGAGAGTGACGGACGCGAGTATCGCATCGAGGTGGCAGAGCCGGAAGGATCCATCTTTCGGATCTCAGTGGACGGGGTCACCTGGGAGGTGGACTGCGTCAGGATCTCGGACCGATGCTACTCCCTCCTGGTGGACGGTACCTCCTACGAAGTCGACATCATCAAAGGCGTGAGTCCCTATACGGTGGGGGTGCACGGGGAGGTCCACGATGTGGAGGTGCTGACCGAACGGGAGAAGCGTATAAAGGCTATTACCCGGAAGGCGGAAGAGGGTCCGGAAGGGCGACAGGTCATCATCGCCCCGATGCCCAGCAAGGTGGTGCGGCTCTTGGTCGGTGTGGGGGACCAGGTCGGTGCCGGCGATGGCATTATTGTGGTCGAGGCCATGAAGATGGAGAATGAACTCCGCTCAGCCGGACCCGGTACCGTGCAGGAGATTCGAGTCAAGGAGGGTGAGGCGGTTGGAGGGGGGCATGCCCTCGTCGTCATCGA
>JAPUFX010000133.1 GCA_027293415.1 Candidatus Methylomirabilota bacterium | reverse complement strand
CCCCTGAAAAACGCACCGGGCATTTTTGCACTCCCCAACCCGTTCAGACCTGGACGATGGAAACCCCCGTCGAGAGGACCTTGTGAGTCGGGCAGCGGGTGGCGATCTCCTTGAGCCGCTTCTGCTCCTCCTCGCTCAGCGTCCCCCCGAATTCGATATGCATCTTGATGCCAGTGATGGTTCCGTGACCGCTCTTTTCCGCTTCGAGCTGGACCTCCACCTGCCCAAGGTCCCATCCTTTTCGTTGCGCATACATGCGCATGGTGATGCCCATTCAGGCCCCTAAGGCGCCGACGAGGAGCATCTGTGGACCCGGCCCCGCATCGTCTCCCCCCAACGCTGTTGGTTCATCAGCGATGAGTCGATGCCCCCCGATAAGGACTTCGTGCTGGAGATTCGTCAGGAATCGAACGATCACATCGCGCCGCATAGTGTTCCTCCCACGTCCGAAAGCCTTTGACAAGGTCATACGCGGAGACTAGACTCTTGCACAATATCACTGGTGCGGTGCATCCGCAAGGAAGGGGAGACCATGGCCAAGGTCAAGCCCGAGAAGAAACCGACGACGCTGGGAGCCTTGAAGCGGAGCCAATTCACCACGGGCCGATATGCGCGTCGAACGATCAAGGACGAGATGCGAGAGAACCTGATCCGGATGATAAAGGCAGGCGAGCCTCTCTTTCACCGAATCACGGGATACGAGGAAACCGTCATACCCGAGATCGTGAACGCCATTCTGTCGAGACACCATATGGTCCTCCTCGGGCTTCGGGGACAGGCAAAGAGCCGCATTCTCAGGGGCCTCACCTCCTTCCTGGATGAAGAGATTCCGACCATCGAAGGGTGCGAAATCCATGACAACCCCTATGCGCCCCTCTGTGCGAGCTGTCAGCAAAAGCTCGCCACGATGGCAGATGATACCCCCATCACCTTTATCTCGCGCGATGCCCGCTACATTGAGAAACTGGCGACTCCGGATGTGACGGTGGCTGATCTGATCGGTGACATCGACCCCATCAGGGCGGCCCGGTCCGGCATCGACCTCAGCAGTCCTCTGACCATCCACTTCGGCCTCATTCCCCGGGCCAACCGAGGGATCTTTGCCATCAACGAGCTCCCGGATCTCGCCGCCAAGGTCCAGGTCGCCCTGTTTAATATCATGCAGGAGGGGGACGTCCAGATCAAAGGCTATCCTATCCGTCTTTCCCTCGATGTCTGCCTGGTCTTTGCGGCTAACCCCGAGGACTACACCGCACGCGGCAAGATCATCACGCCCCTGAAGGATCGTATCGGCTCGGAGATTCGAACGCACTATCCTCTTACTCTCGAGGAAGGGATGGCGATTACCGCACAGGAGGCGTGGCTCAACCGTGATGGGACCAAGCTGTCCATCCCCGCGTTCGTCCAAGAGGTCGTAGAGCGGATCGCCTTCCTGGCGCGGGAAAGCAAGTACATCGACAAGCGGTCAGGAGTGAGCCAGCGTCTCCCCATCTCGTGCATGGAGAATGTGGTTTCGAACGCCGAGCGCCGTGCCATCCTGAACCGAGAAAAACGCGTCGTTCCACGCCCTGCCGACATCTACGCGGCGCTCCCAGCCGTCACCGGCAAGCTGGAGCTGGAGTACGAGGGAGAGATGCGGGGGGCCGACACCATTGCCAAGGGGATCATACGGGAGGCCATTGGGGAAACCTTTGCTCACCACCTGAGCCTCGCAGACTGCCTGCCTATCGTGGAGTGGTTCAACGAGGGAGGTGAGGTTCGCATTGCCGACAACATGGCGTCCGAGCAGGTCCTGAAAAGCCTTCAGAAGATAACGCCGCTTCTGCTGGCCGCAAAGCGGCTTAAGATGGAAGAGCAGCCAGAAGCGCTCGTCTCGGCCTGTGAGTTCATTCTCGAGGGACTCCACGCCCTGCAAAAGATCAATCGGAGCGAGGAGCGGGGCTATTTTGTCGAACGGCGGGTGACCGAGACTCCTCCAGCAGAGCGCCAGCACGGCCAGCGGGGCCGGCAGTACGACAACTAACAATTCGATGACCGATTACCGTTAACCGATGACCGTTCTAATTTGGTCGTCGGCAGTCGGTCGTCGGTCATCGGCAGTCGGTCGTCGGTCATCGGATAATGGCAACCATTCGATATTCAAAGTGGACTGGGATTCCATGGGGTGACGTCAGTGTGGAGGACCTGCTGGAGGAGCTGGCTGACTACTTTCTCCACAGCGGCTTCTACTCACCCCACTACGACCCGGAGGAGGGTCGCAGCCTCGAAGAGCTCTACGCGGCGATCCTCCAGGCCCTCGTTCAGAAGGGGCATGTGGATGTCCAGGACTTCGAACGGTGGCTGGAGAATCCTGAATTTAAGGAACAGTCAGAAATTTCCGAGCTGCTCAAGGGCCTCTTGCAGCGTCTGATCGAAGAGGGGTACATCACCTGGCAACGGCCGGGACGCGCGGAGGATGACCTGGACATCAGAGGCTACGTCGGCGGCTTTGGCCCCGAGACCGACAACGTCCGATTCGAGATCACCAACAAGACGCTCGACTTTCTAGGATACAAGACGCTGAAGGATCTCCTGAGCGGCCTGGGCAAGAGTGATTTCGGCCGCCACGACACTCAAGAACTGTCCACCGGGATCGAGGCGGCGCTGCCCCCCAAGCCCTATGAGTTTGGCGACACCCTCAACCTGGATGTAACTGCAACCCTCCTCAACGCCATCGAACGGCAGGGCCTCTCGGTCCCCATCGAGGTGGAGCACCGAGAC
Source organism: Candidatus Methylomirabilota bacterium (assembly GCA_027293415.1). Classification (NCBI taxonomy): domain Bacteria; phylum Methylomirabilota (SeqCode); species Candidatus Methylomirabilota bacterium. The sequence continues at coordinate 21,239 of JAPUFX010000133.1, read as the reverse complement.
CTCGTGGTCCGGCAATCCGAGTACCAGAGTTCCTGCTCTACGGTCCTCCTCCTCGACTGCAGTCACAGCATGATTCTGTACGGTGAGGACCGGTTTACCCCTGCAAAACGCGTCGCGCTAGCCTTGTCTCACCTGATCCGGAGCCAGTACCCGGGCGATTCCCTCCACATAGTCCTCTTCCACGACTCGGCCGAGGAGATCCCACTCGGCCGCCTGGCGCGCGTGACCATCGGCCCTTACCACACCAACACCAAAGCGGGACTGAGGCTCGCCCAGCAGATCCTGGGCCGTGAGCGCAAGGACATGCGGCAGATCGTCATGATTACTGATGGCAAACCCTCGGCCATCACGTTGCCCGACGGCCGGATCTACAAGAACCCTATGGGGCTTGACCCCTGGATCATTCACGAGACCTTCCGCGAAGTCGTCGAGTGCCGCCGGGCCGGAATCCTCATCAACACCTTCATGCTCGCCCGGGACTACGACCTCGTGGGCTTCGTCCAGAAGGTTTCCGAGATCGCCCGGGGAAAGGCCTACTTCACTACCCCCCACACCCTCGGCCAATATCTCCTCATGGACTACATGTCCAAAAAAATCCGCCACATCCACTAACTCAAGCCCTGCGTCCTTAACAATTCAGCTACCGTACCGGGAGAGGTCTAGCCTGGTTGGACTGAAAAATCGACAACAACTGGGTAGTGGTCTGATCCGATGTGCGGCCCGATGCTGCGGTTATGAACGATTACCCCTGATGAGACCAAGCAATGATCGATTGCAATCCATAGAGGTGGAAATCCTGTGGGCCAGCTGGACTGTACGCCGAAACCCGTTCGACTGTCTCGTAACCCGGTCTTGCGGAGCAGATCCCGGAAGAAGGGAGACCATGACGTCGTGTTCAGATCCGCGAGAACGATCACTGAACCCTTCTGCGAACTCACGATCTGAGCCAGTGTCGCAAGATGTTGATTTCGGTATTCAGACCGGATCCGGCCAACTGGCGCAAGCGCATGGGCTCCGATCACGGTCAGTGGCTGTCCACTGATTTCGAGCCGGGCAACGACTGAGGGAAGTTCAGCCTCTCCAAAGTACCCCACCTCGCCGTTTGCAAGGGGAATGCGACTCAAAAGTGCAATGCCCGATCTGCCTTCGCGAGGTGGAAGATTTCGGAAAAAGGGATAATCAGCTTGCATCTGCTGAAGTACATTCGTCCATGCTTGATTGACCTCCACAAGAACCATGAAGTCTGGTTCCACGGAGCGAATGAATTTCCGAAGTTCCTTATGCGCCCTATTTGATTGATTCACGTTAATCAAGAGCGCCCGTAATGTCTGATTGCTACCAAAGGCGACTGAACCCCCGAAATACAATGGAACAATGAGGGATACGTTGATGATCGCAAAAACACCACTCAGGGTGGCTCCCCTTTTCCTCCTCCCCAAAAGGAAAATGATGCCACTGGCGAGGAGAAAGAAGAAATATTGTACACGAAAGTGACTTGCCAGCTCAAAGGGCCACCAAGTCCGTCCCCAAAATCCCACCATCGAACATAAACATGCGATGGCTGTGCCTGACCACAAAAGCCCCCATGGCAGCATACGAAAACTAGCCCGGATTATTCGCATAGAAGTGAACAATCCGCCCTCCGGGCTTCGACTCCGCCCCGCGTTTTCGGGGCGTCGCTCAGGGCTAGCCTTGAGTCCCGCCGCAACGGCGGAATCGAAACCTGCCGGTGCGGCCGAGCCCGCGCCCGCAGGCGCATTATTCACGAAAAAACTCCGTTCGTGAATAATGCGGGCTCGCTATTTTTCGTCTCATATCCATCGAAATCCAACGAAATCCTTATGCAAACATTTCACATGCAAGGGATCGCCTAAATATAAACTTTTGATTTCCCCTTATAACACATTCCCTGACTAAAACTAGCAAATTGCGGTGCAAAAATTTCATATGTCCTCGGCCTGAAGAGTAGGGTCGTGTCACCAATTCATGTGGGGTAGAGTCGTTCATCTTCCTGGAAACAAAGGAGTACTACGATTGTCCAGCCGCTCTGCAGCGCGTTGGTACAACTCCTGCTACTACAGTGGGGTAAATCAGTGTCATTGCTAACCTCGGTGATGGCGGGACGGGGAGCGTGCCCGAGCATCTCCGTAAACCTTCATAGTAGTATCGAGACTACTGCCAAGAGTGAATATGTCTGATGGGATCGTTTACTTAATGGCCATTTCTCTCTTCACTAGGCAGCTACAATGACTCAAGTATTCAGGCATGGAAAGATCACTTACTGGATCGTCGATCGGCGCTTTGCCAATCTCGAACCGGAATTGAGCAGGATCCTCCAACCTGCCCCGGAGGTGCGGGTAATCGTCGACCGTCGTGTCCAAGACCGGCTACCGGAGTGGACCGTGTATTCTGAGGCTCTCGGGGCCTGGTCACTTTCGGAAGACAAAGAGAAAAAACAGTGCTGGATCGTCGATCGGCGTTTTGCCGACCTCGAACCGGAATTGAGCAGGATCCTCCGACCTCTCCAGGAGGTGCGGACGGTTATCGATCGTCGGTCCCGAGATCGGTTACCAGAATGGACCGTGTATTCTGAGGCTCTCGGGGCCTGGTCACTTGTCGATGACAGAGAGAAAAAACAGTACTGGATCATTGCTCGACGCTTTGCAGATCTCGAACATGAATTGACCAGGATCCTCCGAATTCTTCCAGAGATGCGTGTAATCATCGATCGTCGCGTTCGAGAACGGCCATCAGAACCAGAATGGATCATCCATTCAGAGCCTCCTGAGGTGTGGTCCCTCCCAGAAAACGGAGAGAAAAACCAGTGAAGATATATCAGGGCCTCGAGGAGCAGCGGCAAATCATCGACCGCCTGAAACGCTATGAAGATATAATCTACGGGATTGTCGTCCGCCGCCTTGCCGTTCTCCGAGAGGAGCTGGTTGCAATCTTCTGGTCCCTCCTAGGGGAGCCGGTGATCATCGACGGTCGAGTGCGAGATCGGCGGCGAGTACAACTACCTGTCGCAATAGATCGGCGGAGAGGAACGGGTCGGAGGGTGTTGTAGCGGGACGAACCGGGTCCTACCGGATTGGGACGACCGCAAGCCCCCGATGATGAGGATTAACTGCCTCCAAAATCTTGACGGTTAAAACCTGAGCCGCCGCGTGCACTAAAAGGAAGAGGCCCCGGGATTCCCGGGGCCCTTCTACTTTTACGATCTCAGCCTAGAGGATTAACCTTGCTTACTCACCATGAAGGAAGGTCCGCCCCTGCTGGCCAAAGATTCTCATTCTACCTCGAAGGTCTGGGAAGACAGGAGGTTGCCATCGGGGTCCACCGCCTCTACCCTCCACGAACCGGTCCAGTCCTCAACCATCCGCTTGCTACTCCAGGTCCGCCAGTGTGGGCCTTCTATAGAGAGGGGGACCTTCGCCATCTGTCGACCCTCGTAGTACCAGATGTGATTGATGTGTGTGGGCGTGTACGCTCCATTTAGCTCTGTAAAATAGTACACCGGTCCCATCGAGGCTGAAAACACGATGCCGTCATTGACCGGCTCGCGGTTGACGACCTCGGTCGTTACCACATCCCGGATCACCTGCAACGAATCGTCCTCCACCCGGGCTACTCTTTCCTGGGACGTAGCCAAGATTGGAAGTGCCACCCCCACTACCATGATCACTACAGCCTTCGCCCATTTGCCCATCTTTGCCTCCTTGTATTGTGCTTCCATTTTTGTAGGACGATGGGACTGAGATTGCGACAACTGTGCCAAGAACCCGGCTGGGAAGGGCGAAGGGGTAACTATTTGAATTCTCTTGCTCAATTTAGTCATGGAGTCATTTTTCGGCCGTATCCGCCTACCAGGGAGGCGGCAAAACCTGCCATGCTGTCGCCGGGTTACCCCAGCCTTGACAGTCTGTCAGGGGGCGGTTTGGGCAGGTATGCGCCGATAGCCTCAGCGATTCTCAGCGGCAATGACTTACGCAGAGACCGTAGGTGGGTTCCAGCAATAGGGTCATAATCCAGTGCCGGTCCAACTTAGATAAGTGGTTCGACAGGGCTTCGACGGTGAGCTCAGCCGAACCGCTCACCACCCCGAGGAAGACGGTTCGAGAGCCTCACCGTCCCGAGGAAGATCGAGGGATCGAGGGGCCAAATTTGAGCAGCCTGCCTTGTTGCAAGGGTCGTGATCAAGTGCAGCGAAGAAGTTGGCACAAATAGTTGGAACGGCACTAGCAACAGTTAAGTAGACGGCGCATTACGATGAGGTTCTCGGGGATGGGCCCGAGAAGCTGAAAGTTTCGGACCGGGTACTGATTCCCCTAAGGGGAACCCAGGTTAAAGTGGCCCCGGCGGTTCCATTTCCATGCGGATTCGTCGTGCCCCAGGACAAAGGGCCGTTCTTCACCATAACTGATGATGGAAACCCGCTTGGCATGAATGTTCCCAGCCACGAGGAAGTCACGAATCGTCTTCACCCGGCGTTCCCCCAGTGCCAAATTGTACTCGTTGGTCCCCCGTTCATCGGCGTGACCCTCGATCAGAATTTGGGCATGAGGATTCGCCTTGAGCCACTGGATGTTGTTCTTTAGGGTCTGTTTGGCATCCTCCCTTAGGGCGGACTTGCGAAAGTCGAAGAACACATCTTTCAAAGGGGACTCTTCGGCCACCGTCGAACCCAGGCCCGCTTCTGGCCGCTCTGAGACCCTAGGTGTCACCGTGACTTCCCGAATTGATACCGGCGGGGGAATTTTCTCCTCCTCGACCTTGCCTTGCGGCCTCGGCCCCGCCCCGGGACCTTTCATCGCCGACCCGGCTGTCTGCACCCCGGGTTTCGTGGTGCAGCCGACCAGGATTAGCGAGGCCCCCAAGAGCATGGTTGCACAGTCCAGACAGCCGCGCCGTCGCCTCATGCGACCTCCCTCCCGTTAACTCACGGGTAGTTTGTCCAACATTCGCTTTCCGATACTGAAAATCTCGGCTATGACATTCGGCGGACACTACCCCCTTTAGAGTAACGGGTCAAGTCACTTTTCAATTAAGATCACAGCACCATTACTCTTTATTCCACCGTGCATGTCAAATCCAAAAAACAAAGGGCAAAAATAAAAACGCCTTCCAGGGCCGTACTGTTCCTGAGAAGGCGTCTGGGGTAAGTGAAGCACAGACAATGGTCAGTGTCGACGGCTTTTGCGAAAGGAGCAGGGACCGGGCCCGGAAATTTGGGTCCCTCATTTGCGAAAGGCTAGGCCGCTTCCTTCCCCACCTCGGTCTTGGGGGAGGCCTTGGCTCCGCAGCTTGCGCAGAAATGTACCGGGAAGTTGAGTTCCTTACTCCACCCGTAGCCCGTGAGGACGCACCCGCACGTGATGCAGGTCGGTGGATTAGCCATCGTTCTCACCTCCTCTTGGCCCGGTCCCGTGCCCTCCCTTCGTCAGCCTTTCAGCTCACTTACCCTTATGCATCAACACCCCGAGTTCCAGCGCTCGGGGCCCTATGCGAGGAGAAAAAGGTTGCCCTCAACTTTGCCAGGGTGCTATAAACAAAAACGCTCGGCCCCAAGATTAGAGGCGCACACCTCTAACCTTGGGCGGGAGCGGGCGGCTTTACCGTCTCTGCCTGCCAGCGGGTGCGGTGAAGCCGCTTTATTTACTTCCCATTGTTGTTCAGAAAGACACAGTCTCGTTCGTTGGCAACCCCCCTATATCAAATTCCACCTGTCCTCTTGCTTCCATCGGAGCGGTTCGTGGTAAAGTGGGTAAATCTGCTGGCCAAAAAATGAAAGTGCCCTCCGGGCCGTACTCTGCCCCGGAGGGCGTCCGAGTGTCAAGTGCGCCACCAAAACTGCCACGGGTGGGCCCGCGGGCTATGTTCACCCCGGTTTCATTTTGCCCTGCCTTTGGGGAGCTTTCCGCTCCCCTCATCGGTCACCCACGCGACAAGCCGAAGGGTCGCATGGAGATACCGTATTTGTACACCTATAGGTATATCCTCTGTCAAGCCTAAACTGCTCTTGTCTCAAGGGAGCTATGTTCCATCAGAAAGGAGATGCCATGGACATCGAGAGGATCCGTGTGGGAATCGTCGGCGCGGGCGCGAACACGCGACTGAAGCACATCTCCGGGCTCAAGGCCATTCCGGGCGTAGAGATTGTCAGCGTGGCTAACCGCAGCCGGGAGTCGAGTGAATCCGTAGCCCGGGAGTCCGGGATCCCCAAAGTGTATGATGACTGGTTGGAGTTGGTGGAGGCCGAGGACACCGATGCCATCTGCATCGGGACGTGGCCATACATGCACTGTCCGGTCACCCTCGCGGCACTAGAAAACGACAAACATGTCCTGTGCGAAGCACGGATGGCGTTGAATGCGGCAGAGGCCCATGCCATGCTCGAGGCAGCCCGCCAGCACCCTCATCTTGTAACCCAGGTGGTCCCCGCACCGCACACCCTGTCCGTCGACCGCCCCATCCAGAAGCTCATCACTGCTGGCTACTGTGGAGAGATTCTGGCAGTAGAGGTTCGGGCGGTGCAGCCGAACTTTGTGGACAGGGAAAGCCCCTTACACTGGAGGCACGATGCGGACCTGAGCGGCTTCAACACCCTGACCATGGGTATCTGGTACGAGTCAATGATGCGCTGGGTGGGGCCCGCGACCCGGGTAATGGCCATGACCAAGGTGTGTGTTCCTCACCGGAAAGACACAAGTGGGGTCCTCAGGGCGGTGACAGTGCCAGACCACGTGGATATCATCGCGAATCTGGCATGTGGAGCGATCGCCCACCTCCGCTTCAGTGCCGTCACGGGCCTAGCGCCGACGAACGAGGTGTGGCTTTTCGGCACCGAGGGCACCTTGAGACTTGATACCTCGACCCTCGAGATTTCCGGGGGACGGCGGCGGGACAAAGAGCTGCAAACGGTCGACGTCCCCGAGGAGGAGCGAGGAGGCTGGCGGGTAGAGGAGGAGTTTATCAACGCGATCCGGGGCAAGGAGAGGGTTACATGCACCAGCTTCGAGGACGGCGCGCGGTACATGGAGTTTACCGAGGCGGTAATACGCAGCGCCCAGTCGGGCCAGGCCATGAGCTTGCCGCTCTAGCCTGCACACGCTCAGACCGGCACCCATCCCCTCTGTGATGGCTTATTTCACTGCAGAAGTTTTTCAATTGAAATCCTTCGTGTACGCATCCTCCGTCACCTCCTCCATCCACACAGTGTCTCCTCCCGTGGTGACCGCGAGGTGCAAGAGTGAACTTTGTGGCCCCGCCCCGTGCCAGTGCTTCTCTCCCGGGGCAATGTACACGATGTCTCCAGGACCCATCTCCCTCCCCGGGTCGCCCGATTTCTGGACCCGGCCTGTCCCCGCAACAACATAAAGGGTCTGCTCACCCCCGTGTGCGTGCCAGTGTGTCCGGGCTCCGGGCTCGAAAAACACCAGGAACACTCTCATGCCCGCTGGCCGCTGCGCTTTGAGCGGCGTCCCGACCCACGCCGTCCCAGTAAATCTCTCCCCGCGTCGAGCCTCGCTATCCTTTCCCCGAATCACTTCCATAAACCCCTCCCTCTCGCCCTGATCCGCCGATCAACACTCCGTGTACAGCCTGACTCAAATCGGTGGTTATTGTCTTCGAGAGACACACACAGAGCTCAGGCGCGCTGCGATCCGTGGCCGAAGCTCCAGTCACAGCTCTGATTATATGCTATCCGGGAAGTTACTCACCTCTTCTTTGTTACCGCTCTCAAGTGACGGCCTGCTTCCTGGGGCAATGGTCGCTCGGAAGGCCTATTTGTCCTCGGAGACCTGAAAAAGGGGAAATTCGGTCTGGACCTTGCATGGGATACGAGGATTATGGACCATACTGAAACCCGTGAGCATCCCCGGTTTCCACTACGCATGCCGGCCCTCTGCGAGAGTTCCGCGGTGCCCGGTTACCGGACCGTGGGTCTGACCCGCAACGTGAGCCGCGGCGGGCTGCTGCTCGAAGTCCCGGAGCCCCTTGCACCAGGCACTCCCACGAATATCCTCGTGAATTCTGAAGGGCAGAACGCCCGAAGCGAGGCCGTGGTGGTCTGGACGGGCGCAGGCACCCCTGGCCAGATAGGTCTCAAGTTCACCAAGTGGGCCGGGACAGACCATCGGATCTGGGACCGGCTTATGGTCTTTCAGGCAGGCTCGACACCTCGGTCCTCCCTCCGCATCCCGATCGACCTCGAGATCGCCTGCCTCATTCCCCCGGATACCCGCCTCCCAGGTCGCGCCCAGAACATCAGCGACGGCGGGCTGATGATCACCCTTCCCCAGGCACTTGATCCCCGGACCCGCGTGCTTGTGGCGACCCCCACCGGGCTGACCCTTCCCTTGATGGAAGCGGAGACCGAGGTGATGTGGGTCCGCACACCGACCGTGGGGGAAGGCGTCCTCCACGGCCTGCGCTTCACTAAGGACGACATTGACAAGGAGTTCTTCCTCATCGGTGCCCTCCTCCAGGAAGTCCTCGATCAGGAGGAAGAGTCGCCAGGGAAGACAAGCAGCGACAACGGAACGTAGGGGTTCCGGCCGCGCGTACACCACTGCGGATTTGATCCCCGGGAAGATAGTTTTGCCACATAGAGAAAATGGAAGAAGACCTGAAAACCTTTGTCCAGACCTTCAAACAGCTGGTGGCGGCCTATCAACTGGTTGCGGACCGTCTGGGCCGAGAACTATACCAGCTGGAAACACCCTCCAATGAACTCACAGACTACCCCGAGCGCCTGGAGACCGGTCAGTTCGAGGCGCAGCTTCACGCTTCATTACAGCAGAACCAGCTCAAGACGGACTTCCTGGTGACGGTCGTCAACGAGGTTCATACATCTTTGACGGCACTGAAGGGTGCTATGTACATTCTCCTCCACGAGGAGCCGGCCGACGGCGAGAACCGGCAGACTCTCTTAGCCGTGGCCCACCAGCATGTGGACCGGCTCATGGATCTGATGAAATTTCCCCTACTGTGAACCTGGCAGTTTGTGGGGTGGGGTAACCCGCCCTATCTGGGTTCGGCGCCAAAGGAGATTGAGAACTTCCGTAGCAGAGACGATAGGCTGCGTGTTAAGGGTCTCGTGTCAGGCACATCAGAAGCCAGGAATTCCGATGCTCCCGAGCCCTTTCCCTGTTGGTTTAAGCGTATACCGGAGCACCGTGATGCTGAGGACCTCTGGAGGATCTGTTGCCGGTTCCTGAAGATAGCGCACGTATACCCTCTCTCCGATCTTCAACGCACTCGCACTTGAAACGTCGGCCCCGCTCACCGCGGTGAAGGGCCTGAGCTGAAACCACTGTTCCCCGTCCTCCAAGTTGGTCCCGACAGCAATTAACCCCTGCTCTCTCTCGACACGCACTACTTTTCCTCTGACTTCCCCCACACGACCGGGAGGGAGAGGCTCCTGCGTAGCACAGCCGCTCCAGACGAGACTCAGCAGTGCAACGAAGATGATGCTCTTCCCTTTCACTGACGCCTCCGACACGCTCTCTCCCCTCTGATTGTGAGCCATCACAGAAACTGTTATCATCGTGGCATGCTAGCAGCCCAAACAATCCCCGTCCAGTTTTTTGAGGCGGTAACCCTCTTTCGGGACCGGGTCGCTTTCCAGATCAAGCGAGACGGCCAATACGTACGATGGACTTACGGCGACGTCGAAGATCAGGCGCGTCGCCTCGCGACTTTCCTCCTCCAGCTCGAGATCACCCCTGGAGATCGCGTCGCCCTCTTTTCTGAAAACCGGCCGGAGTGGTGCGTTGCCTACCTGGGAATCGTGGTTTCTGGAGCCACGGCGGTCCCTCTCGATGCCCAACTGGACGCACAGGAGGTGGAAAATCTCCTTTGCCATTCCGAGAGCCGGGCTATCATCGTCTCGGAAACCGAACTGGCCAAGGTGCATGAGCTCATCGCTCGCCTTTCTCCCCGCCCCGAGATCATCCTGTTAGATGAGAAGGCCCTCCCGGGGATTCACACCCTCTCCAAGATTCTGCAGAACACCGAGAATGTCACACTACCTTCTCCTCCACCGGAGGGGATTGCCTCGATCCTGTACACCTCGGGGACCACCGGAATCCCCAAAGGGGTGATGCTCAGCCACAGCAATTTTTTGTCGAACATCTCCGCCGTGAAGGATCTCCACATCTGCGGGCCCGAGGACAACGTGCTGGCCCTCTTGCCGCTGCATCACGTTTACCCCTTCATGATCACGTTTCTGGGGCCCCTCTTCTTTGGGGCCCGGGTCACTTTCCTCCAGAGCCTGAAGCCCCCTGATCTGCTGGAATGTATGCAGGAGACCGGAGTCACTTTCCTGCCGGGGGTTCCCCAGCTCCTTGCCCTCCTCCATCGAGGGATCTTTCAGGAGATCAAGAAGAGGCCTCGGCCGATTCGACTTCTCTTCAACGTTCTCTTGGGTCTCGCCGGCGGCGCACGACAGTATTTCGGAATGAACGCCGGCCGCCTTCTCTTCACTCAGATTCATCGGCGCTTTGGCGGCAGGCTCTGCATCCTCATCAGTGGTGGCGCCAAGCTCGATCCCACGGTCGGCCGAGATTTCTACCGTCTGGGCTTCACCGTCCTCGAAGGCTACGGCCTCACCGAGACCTCACCCGGGGTGACCTTCACCCCGATGACCGAGCCCCGCTTCGAGTCGGTCGGCGTGCCTCTGCTCGGTGTCCAAGTCCGGATCATGGAGCCGGATTCGGAGGGTGTCGGCGAGATCGCCATCCAAGGCCCCAACGTGATGCAAGGCTACTTCAAGGACCCGGAAGGGACGGCCCAGAGTTTCCGGGACGGCTGGTTTCTTTCGGGAGACCTCGGGTATCTCAACGCCAACGGGTATCTCTTCATCACTGGACGCCTCAAGGAGGTCATCGTCCTTTCGACGGGAAAAAACATCTATCCTGACGAGGTAGAGGCCCACTTCTTGAAGAGCCCCTTTATCAAGGAGATCTGCCTGCTGGGGATTGGCGAACCCGGCGGCGCACACAACGAGGGGCTCGCCGCCCTGGTGGTTCCCAACTTCGAGCACCTCAAGGCCCAACGGCTCGCCAACTCCGAAGACGTGATCCGATGGGAGATGGACAGCCTCTCTCGGGAACTTCCTGCTTCCAAGCGCCCGACCCAGCTCCGGATCGTGAAAGACCCCTTTCCCAGGACCCGGTTGGGCAAAATCCAACGGCACTTGGTTCACGAGATGTATCTCAGGGGAGAAACCCTGCGAGTCGAAGTGGATGAAGGGCTACCACCATCGGAAGTAGACCAGCACCTGTGGGAAACCCCGGTCACCCGGAAAATCCTCGCATACCTCCCGGTTCTGGCCCGGAAGAAGAAAGGAATCCGTCTCGACGATAATTTGGAACTGGACCTCGGCCTGGATTCTCTATCACGGATCGAGCTGATGGTGGCCCTCGAAGAGTTGTTCAACATCGATCTCCCTGCAGAGGCCGGCCCCGCGCTGTTTACAGTGCGAGATCTGGTAGTTAAGGTACATGAGTGTCTGGCTGAACACCCAGAGGTCATCCAGGAAGATCGAGAGGCCCGCCGCCCCCCGTGGAACGAGATCTTGGCAGGTGAGCCCCCAGAAAGTGTCCGGGCCGAGATCGCAGAGAGCAACAAGCCCTGGGCTATTGCCGTCTCTTTTCTCTCCCACAAGCTCCTCCGCCTCGTCTTCCGTCTGCTTTGCCGTTTCCGGGTCCACGGCCTGAGCCACGTGCCGGATCGGGGCCCCTATCTGATCACTCCCAATCACGCCAGCTACGTCGACGGGTTTGCCCTCGGGGCTGCCCTTGAGTTCCGTCTTGTTCGTCAGCTGAACTTTCTGGGCTTTCATCAATTCTTCCAAAATCCGGTCACCGCCATGTTTGGCAAGGCGTATCGGGTTATCCACGTGGATGCTGATACCTACTTGTTTCAGGCGCTACAAGCGGCAGCGTATGTTTTGAGGCAGGGGGAACTCCTCTGTGTCTTTCCCGAAGGAGCGCGCTCAATTGACGGCCAGATCAAGCCCTTCAAAAAAGGGGTATCCATCCTGGCCAGGGAGCTGAATCTTCCCCTGCTTCCGGTCCGGATTTTCGGTTCGTTCGACATTTGGCCTCGGGGTAAGCGCTTTCAACGACTCCATCCCCTGACAATCGTCTTTGGCCCGCCGGTCACAGTGCAAGAACTCCTCGATGAAGGTCCGATCCCTCCCGAAGCCGACCTGTATGAAGTCATTGCCGCCCGACTCCGCGAGCGGGTCGCCGCCTTGGCTGTTTGATCGGCCTTTTCCTTTGCGGCCTCCCAACCCGTATAGTATCCTAAGGGGCACGCCATCCTGAGAATGCGGGGGAAACGCATGATTAATCGTGACCGGATGCGCGACCATTTCCTGACGCTGGTGCAAATCGACAGCCCCTCCCGGAAGGAGCGAGAGATCGCGATGCACCTCAAGGAGGAGCTAACTTCTTTGGGAGCCGAGGTGAGTTTTGACCAGACGGATCAGATGGTAGGCGGAACGGTTGGAAACCTCATCGCGCGCATTCCCGGCACCCGATCGGGGGGAACTCCCTTCCTACTCTGCGCCCATATGGATACCGTTGGGCCCGGTCAGGGGATCAAGCCCCAGGTTGAGGAGAACCTCATCAAAAGCGACGGATCCACGATCTTGGGGGCGGACGACAAAAGCGGGATCGCCATCATCTGTGAAGTGCTCCGGGCGCTTCAGAAAGAAAAAGTCCCGTACGCAGAGCTCGAGATCCTCTTTACCATTTGCGAAGAGAGCAGCCTACTTGGGGCGAGACACCTGGACGTTTCCCGCCTCCATGCCCGCACCGGCCTCATACTGGACAGCAGCGATCCCGATCGACTGATCACCAGGGCACCGGCCGCCAATAGACTCCAGTTCACCCTCCAGGGTTTCGAGGCTCACGCCGGGGTCTGTCCTGAGAGGGGGATCAATGCGATCCGGATAGCCAGCGAGGCTATCGCGGGGATGCGGCTCGGCCGCCTAGATGACGAGACTACGGCGAACATTGGAACGATCGAGGGCGGTATCGCCATCAACATCATCCCCAGCGCCGTCACCGTCCACGGGGAGGCGCGCAGCCACGACGAGGCCAAACTCAAGGCCCAGACCGAGCACATGATCCGCTGCTTCGAGGAGGCGGCAGGCCAGCACCAGCTCACACTGGACGGGACGACCCACCGGGGCCAAGTCACGTACCAGGTCCAGCGGGACTACGATCGGCTCTTCATTCCTGAGGACGCTCGGATTGTCCAACTTGTTCGACACGCCGCCCATACTCTCGGGCGCGAAATCACCCTCTGGCGAACGGGCGGGGCCTCCGACGCCAATTTCCTTTGCGCCAAGGGGCTCGAGGTGGCTAATGTGGGGACTGGGCAGCGGGAGGTCCACACGGTGCGGGAGTATCTGCTGCTCGATGATATGGTCCGATCAGCGGAGCTCGTCCTGAATACAGTGAAGCTTCACGCAAGCATGAGCTAACCAGAGCACAATCTAGGGGGAGACCCATGTACACGGTGGTCAGTATCATGAAGAGCCCGGTGGTGAGCATCGAAGCGAACAAGTCCGTGGCGGAGGCAATACATCAGATGCAGGAAAAAGGTATCTCGAGCCTCATGGTCACGCCGGCGACGCCCGGGGAGCCTGAGGGGATGATGACCAAGCGGGACATCATCTCCAAGGTTGTCTCGCATGGGAAAGATCCCAAGACGCTGAATGTTCAGGACGTCATGACCACAAGCCTCATTACCGTGCCCCCTGACTATCCCCTCGCGGACGCAGCCAGGCTGATGAGCGAGAAGGGGATCCGACGGGTCTTGGTACGTCAGGGCGGTAAGATTATCGGGATCGTAAGCGATACCGACATCTTCCGGGCGGTGGAGGAGTCCGGCTGGGGGCCTAATTACTAATACCTCGCTTCCATGACCTCCACGAAGGCTGCGAGGATGTCATCCTTGGTAATGATCCCCACCAGGTGTTCTCCCTCCACTACCGGAAGGCCGCCGATCCGACGTTCGAGGAGAAGGCGCGCGGCATCGGCAATGGGGGTCTCCGACGTCACCGTGACGCCCGGTCTCGACATGATTTCTTGCACCGAAACCTTTTCGAGGGCGTCATGCGGATCTTGCTCTCTCTGGCCCGCCGTAACCGCCGACGGAAAGACGAGCCGGATATCCCGATCCGTGATGATACCCGCGAGTTTTCCGTCCTCCACCACCGGCAGGTGGCGAATCTGATGCTCCCGCAGGAGTCCCCAAGAGGTTCGTACGCTATCTGAGGGGCTAACGTGGAGCAATTCCGTCTTCATCCGCTCGCCGACCTGCATCCCGTCACCTCGCAGCACCCAAATGCCCTTAGGGCCTACGTCATGATCTCAGCATAACATAGCAGCCGTCTTCAGAAGCGTCAAGCAAACCGCATCTGATGCTACACACCGTCTTCCTATCACAACTTGCGCACCTTCAAATGATCCGGTATGCTGATTTGGGAATCGCCGGTGCTCAACCACCTCAGAGATGAAATCCAGCGGTAATCACTCTCCATAATGACTTATGGATTTTCAGCACCAACGGATTCTAGACTATCTCGTCGGGTACTGGCAGGAGCAATTTAATCTGATCCCGGCGTTGACTGTCGCCGAATCTCTTGAAATCTCCGAGACGGAAGTCCTCAAGCTCTTGGGAGACATGGCACAGGAGGGACTTGTGGAGATCTACCAGCCTCGGGTGGGGCCTGCCGATCCCGGCGTGCTCGATCGATCGGTTCCCCAGACCCTCCGGTCCACGTATATCCTTCCGTCCCAATCAATTCTCAAGGCCCGCTTTGACAAAGCAAAGCAGGATTTCGGCACCTACAAAAATCTCCTCTATCAAGGAATTAACCAGGACGAGCTTTTCCGGTTCCGCCCAGCCATTCTCGACCTCTACCGGCAGAATCCGGACATCGAGGTGAACCCGGATCTCATTGTGACCAGGCGGGCAAGATTGGTAAAGGAGGGAGTCCACCCAGTATATGTCCGTTACCGATGGGCGACCGGAATTTCAGGAGAGCGGTACATTATCGTAAACCTCTGGGATCTTGCAGAACTGAGTCAGGAAGAACAGGCCCTCTGGGCCCACCACGAAATCCGAGAACTGAGGGAGACTGGTGCTTGAGCCGCTGCTCACCTGGTCCGAGGGAGAGCGGCTCGATGGGGTGCTGCACCTCCCGGGTGCGGGCCGGTGGCCCTGCGTGATTACCGCCCACGGTCTCCTCAGCGCAAAAGCGAGTGACAAATACCTGCTTCTGGCAGCGCGGCTCACCAAGGCAGGATTTGCCTGCCTTCGGTTTGATTTCAGAGGGTGCGGTGAGAGTAGTGGACAGCTCAAGGACACCACCGTTGCCGGCCGGATCAGTGACCTCAAGGCAGTCCTCTCGCACCTTCGGGACCACCCGGCGCTGGACGAACGTTTTTTCCTCTTGGGAAGCAGCCTCGGAGGTTATATCGCCCTCTTTGTGGCGGCCGAGGCGCCCCAGGTGATGGCCACCGCCCTCTGGGCAACTCCGGTTCATCTTCGGGATTTGCAAGCCCGGAAGGAAGCCTTAACGGCTCACGGGCTCGGCGCCGCGTTCTTTCAAGAGCTGGCACGGGGAACCTTTGCAGAGGTCCCGGCTGGCATCCCCCGCTGCCTGATTATTCATGGGGAACAGGACGAACTGATCCCCCACCGTCACGGCCGGGCCCTCTACGAACAGGCCAAGGAGCCGAAAGCCCTCGAGATCATGGTGGGCGCAGACCATCGATTCAGCAACCGTAAACACCGGGAGGAAGCTGTCCGGCTGAGTATTGCCTGGTTCAAGAGGTACGTATGATCGAGAAGGAGGAAATCCGCCGCATCATCACAGGCCGCCAACGAACATCTCTGCCCTCCGAGGGAAAACAGCAGGCGGCGGTGCTGGTCCCTCTCTACCACGGTGAAGGAGGATTTGAAATTCTTCTTATCAAGAGGACGGATCATGTCAAGACGCATCAAGGACAGATCGCCTTTCCCGGCGGGACCTGGCAGCCGGAAGATCGAGACCCAATCGCCACGGCTCTGAGAGAGGCCCATGAGGAGATAGGCATCCATCCCAAGGATGTGGAGGTGTTTGGAGAGCTGGACGATACCTCTACTGCCACCTCCAATTTCCTCATCACCCCTGTGGTCGGCTTTATTCCCTCCCGATATCCCTTTCAGATCGAAGCGAGGGAGATCGCTGAGATTCTCTCCTTCCCCTTGCAGCTCCTCAAAAACCCGCAGGCCTTCCATGAGGAGGTCTGGGAGAGGGAAAGAGAAAAGGTCCGGGTCTTCGTCCGTCGGGAGGGGCC
The DNA here is from genome assembly GCA_027293415.1 of Candidatus Methylomirabilota bacterium. Taxonomy (NCBI): domain Bacteria; phylum Methylomirabilota (SeqCode); species Candidatus Methylomirabilota bacterium. Next base: position 4,872 of record JAPUFX010000133.1, on the reverse strand, counting down.
CCACACGATCTGGGGGGCTACCGCTAGGATCCTACGCCACTTCGGCGAAATCCTGTTCGGCGCCGGCGAAAGGCGCTGACCCCTCTTGCGGCTTGGGAGGATCTACTGATGACTACTCTCTTGCTCTTTGACGTGGACGGAACGCTTATCCTCACCGGAGGGGCTGGGATTCGAGCGTTTCAAAGGACGTTTCGCGAATTGTTCAGCATCGATGCGCTCGCCGATGGGATTCGGTTCCACGGCCGGACGGATCCGGCCATCATCGAGGACCTCTTTACTGCCGGGCTCGGCCGGCTCCCCACCCCGGCGGAGATCCAGGCGATTTGTAGTCGGTATCTTCCTTACCTGCAAGAGGAAGTGCGTCACTCACCAGGCTACCGGATCATGCCAGGACTGCCCGACCTGCTCGAGATGCTCGCCGGTCGACCGGAGTTCCGGTTGGGTCTTGCCACAGGCAATCTAGAAACTGCGGCCCGGATCAAGCTGAGCCGCGCTGACCTGAATCGCTACTTTTCCTTCGGGGGATTCGGCTCGGACGCACAGAACCGGACGGCGCTCATCCAGAAGGCGATCGAGCGGGGGAGAAGCATTATGGGCGAATCGAAGAAAGATATGAGGGTCGTCGTCATTGGCGATACCGATCTTGATATCACCTGTGGCCGCGAAGCGGGCGCAACGACTGTGGCTGTAACGACCGGCGGCGACTCCTGGGAAACGCTGCTTCAGGCGGCGCCCGACCACCTGCTGAAGGACCTGAGCCGATCCGAGGAGTTCCTGGCAATCCTCAGCAATCTCCCTGAACCACCCCCCTCAGCGTGACACAACACTTACGATTTCAGGCTTGCAGGCCATAACTTGGCGCATGCCTCGGCGACGGTTCAGCGGTAAGAATATATTAGAAGACCGGCTTTCGGACGGGAATACGCTACCCTACGATATCCTCTCCCCCGTCCACCCCGATCACATTACCCGTCACCCAATACACCCCCGGTTGGCACAGCCCTACCATTGCGGCTGCGACATCGGCAGGCGTCGTAATACGGTGAAACGGATTGCGCTCCTGGGCCCCCTCGATCATCTTCTCATGACCGGGGATCTTCCGGAGGGCCGGAGTGTCGGTCACCCCGGCACGGACCGCATTGACCGTAATCCCCATTTGAGCCAGTTCCAGCGCCAGCTGTCGGACGTGCGATTCCAAGGCGGCCTTGGCGGCGGAGACAGCGCCATACGTGTGCCAGACCCGATGCCCGCCAGAGCTCGTCATGGCGAAGACTCTTCCCCCTTCACGCATCAGTCCTCGCCTGACCAGATCCTGGACCCAGTAGACGAGACTGTGCGCCATGACATCCACGGTCATGTCCATCTGGACCTTGTTGATGGCCCCGGCCGGGTTCGCTGCGACAAAAGGCTTGAGGGTCCCGAAGGCCAATGAGTGGAGGAGGACCTTTACCCCTCCCTCCTCGCCTCGCTCCTTCAGGACTTTTTCCATCTGATCTAACGCCTCCCGGCGCTTTTCCTCGTCGGCGGCGTTCATATTAAAGAAATGGGTCTCCCGCCCCATCCCCCGGATTTCCCCCACGATCCGCTCTACATTGGCCACGGTGGCCTTCCGATCCATGTGAACGCCAAAGATGTGCATCCCCGCTCGAGCCAGGGCCAGGCTCGTGGCCTCCCCGAACCCGCTCGACGCGCCCAGAACCAGGGCCCAACCACTCAATTGGTTGCTCACCATTCCCCCCCTTCGCTGGTCTCCCATAACCTATCTGAACGGCAAACAGCCACGGGATTCTACCGCAAGGGCCTTACCGAAATCAACGGCCAATCTGGCCCGTTTTTTGCTTGCCATGGAAATAGCAATAAGCTAACAGACCGCGGTTTGCATCAGCCTCCTCAAGGTGGTCCATGCGTCGATCGCTTCTGATTATCGTTACCCTTTCCTTAGCATTCGCTCCGTGGGGCCTGGGCGACGCCGTGGAGCAATCCGGGGTCATCCCCGACTCTCTCCTCCATGAATCCAGTTCTCAGGAACTCAGAGAGGTGATACAAGGGGCTTCCTGTGTGGATGAGAAGAAGGGGCGGTGTTCAGGGGCCACCGGGAGGTCTACGAATATCTTCTAAACCACCTCGATTTCGCTTCCGAGCTCGGTCGTATCCTGGACTTGACCGATTACGTGATTGCGCAGACAGGTGAAGGAGTCTACGAGGCGACCACTCCGAAGGGGGGATGGGCTCACCTCCAGGTGGTCTATGCCGACGACGAAAAACGGGTAGTCCTAGCCCAGGGAAAATATGGTCGGGCGGTGGTTGTCCTAAGGTACGACTCGTTCGATCTGGGTGGCGAGAGTTACATCGTATACGATCTGTACGGATATGTCCGAGCGAATAATCCCATCCTTAATCTCCTGTTGGGTTTCTTCGGCGGGATCGTAAATCATCGAATAGATCGTGTCCTCACCAGCATCGCCGAATTGAACGAGCGGATCTACGAGGCCCCAGGTGCTTTTCAGCAAGAAATCCTCGCTCAAACGGAACTTCCCCCCGATCATCTCTCGGAGTTTTCCAGGATACTCACGCAAATGTAAGGTCGTGGCTTCACACCTCCTACTCTACAAAACGGATTCCGACCTGGCGCGGTAAAACTCCCTCTTTGAACCCCCAGTCAAGCAGCATTTCCGCTGCCCGCCGGCCCTCCTGCCCGTAGGCCAGGGTCAGATCATTCACATACATCCCCACGAAGGTGTCTGTAGAAGACCGGTCCATCCCGCGGGCAAAACCCATGGCGTACTCTAACGCCTCTTGCCGTCGCTCGAGCGCATAACGGATGCTCGCTTCGAGGAGGCCCGCGATTTGGTGCATTCTGGTGTGTCCCAGATCCCGCCGGACGGCGTTAACGCCCAGGGGTAGCGGGAGTCCCGTCGTGTCATGCCACCATGCTCCGAGGTCCAAGCTTTTTGCGAGCCCATGATCCTGATATGTCAGTTGCCCCTCATGAATGATCACACCTGCTCCGTACCGCCCTTCGGCTACCGCTTCAAGAATCCGCTCGAAGGGGACAACGGCATACGGAAACTCCCCCAGGCAGACCCGCAGGGTGAGGAAGGCGGTGGTCAACGTTCCAGGGATCGCAATCGTTTCACGGCGGAGGTCATCGAAGCCGAGCAGTTTTCGTGTCACCACAATCGGCCCGTACTTCCTCCCCATGCTCGCACCGTGAGGCAGCAGGTCATATTTGTCAGCCACATAGGCGTAAGCGTGAAGGGAAAGGGCGGTCACGGGGAGTTTCCCCTCCATTGCCCAGCGGTTCAGGGTCTCGATATCCTGCAGGACATGGCGGAACTCCAGGTCGCCTGTCTCGAGCTTCCCTGCCGTGAGCGCATAAAACATGAAGGCATCGTCCGGATCCGGACTATGCCCCACCTCAATAATCTCTGCCATCTCCGCTCCTGGTTCACGGTTCACGGAAAGACGCACTCTTACTAGAAACCCGCCATGCACAACTGTAAGGAAATCTTTACTGATTCCTCCAACACTGCACGGGCGAGGGGAGCAAGGCCGAGGAAGGCGGAAACTGATTTGCGTTCGGCCGGGCCCCGCCGCCGAAGCAAAGCGAAGGCGGGGGTGGCCGCCCTGAACACCTATCTTAAGGCACCGTGCGTAACCAGAATTTCCCGATCTGTCTACCCATGCAATTTTCCGCCGACGAAGGCTGCCTTCCCCGAGCCCGGTGCATCTCAATTAAAACTTTCCGCCGACGACGGCCGTTTCCCTGAGCCGCCTTAGCCTCCCCTACTTGATGGTGTCGCCAGGCTTCATCTCGATCACCTTCAGCCCCCTGATCCCTTTGGTCGCCTCCCTGAGCTTTGCTGGAGTCCCTGTGAGGGGCGGAAAGGTGCCGTAATGCATCGGAATGACCCACTTGGGCTTAAGGAGTCTACAGGCATAGGCCGCCTCCTTCGGGGACATCGTAAAAAGATCTCCAATGGGGAGAAAACTGAGTTGAGGCTCGTAGAGATCCGCGATGAGCCGCATATCTCCGAAGACTTGCGTATCCCCAGCATGGTAAAAGGGAAAACGATTTTCCAAGGTGACGACATAGCCGGCAGGATCCCCGCCATACACCAAACGGCCGTCCTCATCCTGAATGCCAGAGCTATGGAATGCCGGGACCATGGTTACCGCGACACCCTCCACATGTTGGGTCCCCCCCATGTTCATAGGCAGCGTGTCCTTCACCCCCCGACTCTCGAGAAAGGCCGCTATCTCGAAGATTGCCACGACCTTTGGCGTGTGTGCCTCGGCGAGGGCGACCGCATCGGCCATGTGATCAAAGTGGCCATGGGTGATGAGCATCAGATCAATCTTGTCAACACTCTTCAGACGGTCGGGACAAGCAGGATTTCCCATGACCCAGGGATCAATCAGAATATGCTTCCCCTTGGGGCTCACAACCTTGAACGTGCTGTGGCCGTAATACGTAATGGAAAAATCTCTCTTGAGCACCATGGCCAACCTCCCTCCTATAGGACAACATAGGATTATGATCGATGGAAAAAGTAGGCCGAGTGTTGCACAAAGAGGCCTCTGTGGCAATACGTCACCGCTGTCCTCCCTCCACCTCTCAAGGAGGATGGGGTCACCGAGGGCCCCTCCAACTAATTCTTCCTAACCATCCCCGGGTTCCGCCAGCCCGGATTATTCACAGAGAAGTGAATAATCTGCCCTCCGGGCTTCGACTCCGCCCCGCGTGTGCGGGGCGTCGCTCAGGGCTAGCCTTGAGTCCCGCCGCTGCGGCGGGATCGAAACCTGCCGGTGCGGCCGAGCCCGCACCTGCAGGCGCATTATTCACGAAGACACCCCGTTCGTGAATAATGC
>JAPUFX010000132.1 GCA_027293415.1 Candidatus Methylomirabilota bacterium | reverse complement strand
TGGCTGATCCTGCCCTCGCTTGATTCGCTTAACAAGGGTCTCATGCCGGAGTTTTTGAAATGATAGAAGCTGTCAAGGAGCAAGAGAGTAAAGCAGAATACGGCCTGGTTTCGGAAAAGGCTAATAGGGCAGCCAAATGGGCTGGAACCGGGTTGGGGTTTTCGATTCCGGTATCTACGGCGCTTGATAGCATCCTCGGAGTCTCCGTAGCAGCGTTCTGGGTATTCGGCGCAGGCTACCGTAAGAAATGGGACCTGGTGCGAGGCAATCCGGTAGCAATGTTGTCCCTGGGGATGTTCGGTCTTTTGGTCTTGGGTGGGTTTTACAGCGATGCCAGTTGGGGTGAAGTCTTCAAGGTGCTCGGCAAGTACTCGGACCTGCTTCTTCTGTCCCTGCTAATCCCGTTGTTTCAGGATGTTCAAATGCGACGCAATGGTCTAGCGGCATTTTTTCTCACGATGGTTGTGGTGCTTCTCTTGTCTTACCTTATTAGTTTTGGCGTGTTCCCTGGCGGCGGACCTTTCAAGGGTTTTGAGAATTACGGTATTGTCTTCAGGTCCCATATCACGCACAATCTGCTCGTCGCGTTCAGTGCCTTCGCGTTTGCGACCTTGGCCCGCGTTGCCAGTTCTCCTCATCGGCGAATTCTGTGGATTGCACTTGCCGTCATGGCAATATTCAATCTATTGTTCATGGTTCCCGGTAGAACCGGTTATTTGGTCCTCGGAGTATTGGTCGTCTACTTTTTCGTTGACTGGCTACGCTGGAAAGGTTTTGTGATAGATATACTCGGCGGATCAGTCATAGGTGTGTGCGCGTTTTTTCTTTCCGATGTCTTCCATGCCCGTCTGTCCGACACGACGGCTGATTTTCACAAGTGGAGCTCCGGCCAAGTTCCGGACCTAAGCGCAGATAGCGAGGAAGGGGGGCTCTGGCTGCGTCTTGCTTTCTATCAAAACAGCCTCGCCATCATTCGCGACTCCCCTGTTTTTGGTGTCGGGACTGGTGGCTTTGCATCCGCTTTTGCCGAGAAAGTGAAAAATTCCCGCGTGCCGCCGACGAGCAATCCACATAACGAATATGTGTTGATTGCAGTACAACTTGGTCTGGTTGGTTTAGGTGTATTGCTGTACCTGTTTTATATACAGTGGCATCTGGCGGCCGACTTGCCTGGCTTATTTGAGCGTAATCTGGCGCGTGGCCTGGTGCTCACCGTTATGACGACCTGCCTCTTTAACTCTTCACTGCTTGATCATGGCGAAGGGATCTTTTATGCTTGGATGAGCGGGTTGCTTTTCGCCGGACTTAACTCCCGGGATGAAAAGGATAGGGAGGCCATTCAGTGCCCATTTTGGAGGTCGTGACCTTGAAAAAATACAAAGCATGTTATTCGGAATTGCCCCGATATAAGTACCATCTAGCTGCTGCCGTGCGGCGATTCGCGTATGCATTTTTCGTCGACAGCGACACAGGTCGGTCTCAGAGCATCGGGCCCTGGAGGTGGTCGCCACACCGAAGAAGGATGGCTGAGACGTATTTGAGCGTTTAGGACGAGTGGTTTTCTTGTTGACTTTTCGCCCTCGAACCCCTACGGTATTGCGGATGTTCGAGTGGCGGAAAATTGGTTTGCTGGGGCCAGAATATCATCGCGTGATTGACATCAAACAGGACACTTCTTCTTACAACCTAGGACAGTGAGGGTCACAAAAAATTGGAGGACGCAAGAGGTCCGGCAGCGGGCGAAGCGGATTCGTCTGCTGTTGCTGGATGTAGATGGCGTCTTGACTGATGGCTGGATCATTTATGGCAGTGCAGGGTTGGAGGTGTTGGCCTTCCATGTGCGGGATGGGCTTGCCATCAAGATCGCGCAGGCGTCGGGGATCACCGTGGCGCTCGTGAGCGGGCGGAAATCTGAGGCCTTGCTTCGGCGGGCCGAAGAGCTCAACTTGGAGGAGGTACATACCGGGGTCGAAGACAAGATCGCTGTATATCGACAATTATTGATGCGGTATCGCTTCGATGATGCAGAGGTCGCCTATATCGGTGACGATCTTCCAGACCTTCCCCTATTTCGGCGGGCGGGTTTGGCCATTGCGGTCGCCGATGCCCCGTCAGAGGTGCAAAGCGCTGCGCACCTCGTAACGTCCCTTCCCGGTGGGAGGGGGGCGGTGCGGGAGACGGTGGAATGGCTTCTCAAATCCCAGGGAGCATGGAATCGGGCATGTGCGGATTTTCTGAGTAACCAGGGATAATAGGAGGGAGCTTCGATGCCATCAGGACGCTATCTATTTACTTCCGAGTCGGTCACCGAAGGACATCCCGATAAGATCGCCGACCAGATCTCCGACGCCATCCTGGATGGAATATTCCAGCAGGACCCGTATGGTCGCGTAGCCTGCGAAACCCTGGTGACGACCGGCCTCGCCTTCGTAGCCGGTGAGATTACCACTAAATGTTACGTGGACATCCCGCAGATTGTCCGGAAAACCATCCGTGAAGCAGGATACACGCGCGCCAAGTATGGCTTCGACTATGAAACCTGCTCTGTGATCACTGCCATCCAAGAGCAGTCGGCGGACATCGCGTTAGGGGTAGATATTCAGGGGGCTGGGGATCAAGGGTTGATGTTCGGATATGCCACCCGAGAGACTCCCGAGATGATGCCTATGCCAATCATGCTCGCCCATAAGCTCTGCCGTAGACTGGCCGAGGTTCGAAAGCAAAATATCTTGGACTACCTCCGCCCCGATGGAAAATCCCAGGTGACGGTGGAGTATGTCGACGGTCGGCCGAGCCGGGTGACTGCCGTTGTCGTGGCTGCCCAGCACAGCCCTGATGTCACCCTCCAACAATTGCGGGAGGATATTATCGAACAGGTGATCCTTCCCGTGGTTCCCGGCCAGCTTTTGGATCAGGAACAGGTCGTGTACCACATTAATCCCACAGGCCGCTTCGTCATCGGAGGGCCTAAGGGCGATACGGGGCTTACGGGGAGAAAGATCATTGTCGATACCTACGGAGGGGTGGGAAGTCATGGCGGCGGGGCCTATTCAGGGAAGGATCCGAGCAAGGTTGACCGCTCTGCGTCGTATATGGCCCGCTATATCGCCAAGAATATCGTTGCTGCTGATCTGGCAGACAAATGCGAGGTTCAGCTGGCTTATGCCATTGGCGTTCCAGAACCAGTTTCGGTCATGGTTGATACGTTGGGAACAGGAAAGGTTCCCGACGAACTCCTTTGCACCATGGTACGCAAGCACTTTGAACTTACCCCTGCAGGTATCTTGAAGGCCTTGGATCTCCGTCGGCCTATTTACAAGCAGACTGCCGTGTACGGCCACTTTGGCCGGAGCGAGCCAGACTTCACCTGGGAGCGGATCGACCGTGCGGATGTCCTCTCTCGAGAGGCTGGCCGGGTCGGTGCGTAGATAGTTTCAGAGTTGAGGGTTCAGCGTTCAGAACTGAGATCAAGGGATGTCAGTGTTTGGCTGTGAACCCTGAACCCTGAACCCTGAACCTTTTTGGGAGGGCGCGTGGAATACGATATCTCGGATCTTCGTCTCGCTGAGAAGGGACTCAAACGGATTGAGTGGGCCAGGCAGTTCATGTCGGTCCTCGCCCAAATCGAGAAGCGGTTTGGCAAGCGGAGGCCACTGCGCGGCATTCGGGTCTCAGCCTGTCTCCATGTGACGACGGAGACCGCTAATCTGCTACGGGCGCTCAAGGGCGGGGGTGCCCAGGTAGCCCTGTGCGCTAGCAACCCGCTGAGCACCCAGGATGACGTGGCTGCCGCCCTGGTCAAACACTTTCGCATCCCTGTCTTTGCCCGCAGGGGAGAGGATCGGCGGACCTATTATAAGCATATCCAAAGCGTCTTAGAGATCCGACCGCACATCACCATGGACGATGGGGCCGATACGATCTCCGTTTTGCACGACGAACGTACTGACCTGCTCCCAGGGACTATTGCCGGCACCGAGGAAACCACCACTGGGGTCTTGCGCTTGCGTCAGATGGAAAAGAAAGGGGTTTTGCGCTATCCCATCATCGCTGTGAATGACGCTGACACGAAACATCTTTTCGACAACCGGTACGGGACGGGGCAAAGCACTTTGGATGGTGTCATTCGTGCCACGAATATCCTACTGGCTGGGACGCACGTCGTGGTATCTGGTTACGGCTGGTGTGGACGGGGCATCGCCACCCGGGCACGGGGTATGGGCGCTCACGTGACCGTCACCGAGGTAGAGCCAGTGCGCGCTCTCGAGGCAATGATGGATGGATTCCGGATAATGACAATCCGTGACGCGACTCGCCTTGGAGAGCTCTTCATCACTGCCACCGGGAACACCCACGTGATTCGGCGTGAGCATTTCCAGGGTATGCGGGATGGCGCCATCTTGTGTAATTCCGGCCATTTTAATGTAGAGATCGACCTAGGGGCGCTTCGATCGATGGCGAAGAAGCGGCGGGTGGTTCGCGAGCATGTCGAAGAATTTACCTTACGGAATGGCCGGCGGTTGTATCTTTTGGCCGAGGGGAGGTTGATCAATCTCGCCGCTGCAGAAGGTCATCCGGCCAGTGTTATGGACATGAGCTTTGCTAACCAGGCCCTCTCTGTCCAGTATGCGGTTCGGCAGGCGGGTCGACTAGAAAATCGCGTTTACCGGGTTCCGAAGGAAATAGACATCGAGGTGGCACGTCTCAAATTGGCCTCGATGGGGGTCAAGATTGACACCTTGACAGCGGAGCAGCAGCGGTATCTTCAGTCCTGGGAATCCGGGACCTAAGCAAGCAGGTCCCTGCTGGAATGCTAGAACGCTAGAACGCTTGAAGGATGGAATGTTAGAACGCGAGAACACCTGCAGGGTGGCAGGGGAGCAAGATCTTTCGTGCCCGCTTTGCAACATCCGAGGGAGTAAGCTCTCCAGCATCGAGGGGTGCCAGCTTTCTCGCCTGCGAGCTTACTCGCTTTCCAGCGTGCTGGCCTCCTAGCTTTCAAGCTTCGGTCAACGGTCGTCGGTCATCGGTCATCAGGTCCGGCGCTAGATTCGTGGATGAGGCCGCAGCAGCCCGACCAGGGCGATTCCTCCAAAAATCATATTTGGAATCCAGAGAAGAAGTAGCGGAGGGAGGACGTCTTTGCGGGCTAGCGGGAGGGCAAGGAAAAACAGGACATAGTACAGAACCGTGGTGATGATGCACGTGCCCATGGGGTTCAAGAGTCCCTGCCGTCCAACCCGAAATGCAATCACAATTCCCAAGAGTGCCATAATGAAGTTCCTGGCAAGGATAGCACGCTTGGCCAAGAGATCCGCCACGTAACGCCGCGTATCCTCCCCGCTCTGGGCAAGCCGCTGGATATATCGCTTGAGCTCTCTGGAGCTCATCTCCTTCGGTTCCTTTTCGACGCGCGCCAGGTCCTCAGGGGTTGCCTTCAGCTGCATGGGCATCTCGGGTACCTCGGTGACGCTTACGTCAGTCCCCCCATCCGAGAAACGGTGGATCCGTACCCCCGACAAAATCCAGCGCCCCTCTTCCCAACGCCCCTTGTCAGCCTCTATGCGCTGAAGCGGCACAAAGTCTGGGGATAGTTGAAACAAAGAGACCTCCTGCATCTCGCTCTTGCTGGTTTCCAGGAGACCGATGTGGAGAAAGCGATTTGCCCCCCCCAGATACCAGATGTCCTGGTTCCGCGTCCGATGAAAAGGAGACTTCTTTTTCCGAAGCCGCTCGTGCTTAATCCGGAGAGTGGTCTCAGTCGCTTTCGGAGCGATTTCTTCTTGGATGACATAGAGGCCCAGAGTGGCCCCCAGGGCAAGGATGATGATGGGGAGAACTGCGCGGAAGGGGTGCACTCGGGCCATTTGCATGGCGACGAATTCGTAGTTCCGGTTGAACCTGCCCACGGTGAAGAAGGAAGCGATCATCAGGGCAAAGGGGGAGACGTGGAGAGTCACCCGCGGGACCCTGTAAAGGTAGTACAGGGTGACGTCTGAAGCTGAAGCTCCGTGGATCACGTAATTATGGAGGTTCTCAAGAAGGTCTACAAGCAGGGAGACAGCCACGAGGAGTGCGAGGGCGAGAACGAGCAGTTTTAAGAAGCCTTGCCCAATATACCGATCGAGAATACGGATCATGTTACCCCCTGCCCTCGGCTGTGGCAGCACGGCGCTTCCGTCCCGGCAAGAACGACGAGGGGAGCCACGATTCGCGGTTGCCGGCGATAAACAAGAACAACCCGAGACCACCCAGGACAAGATTCGGCAGCCAACTCGCCCAGAGGGGGGAGATGCTGCCATTGTTTCCCATACCCTGTCCGAAAATCATCAGGAGGTAGTACATACACACCAGCACGATGGTAAGCCCCAGGCTGATCGCTTTACCCGACCGCCGGACTCGGATCGCCAACGGTGTCCCCAGGAGGATGAAAACAAGGCAAGCAACCGGAGTTGCGAATCGCTGATGGAAACTGATCAGCAGGTATGCCGTCGGTTCCCCACGGGCGGCACGTTGCCGAATCGTGGCGAGCAGTTCTGGTATAGTCATCTCACGCGGGTCCCTAGCCATCATGCCAGCGAGGGTTGGGTCACTTACAGAAAGAGCCAGATCCACGTTCTGAAACTTCAGCATTTGGTAGTGGCCCGGTTTGTCCTTGGGTACGACGTGGGTGGATCCGTCCTGCAGCTCGAGCAGGACGACATTGCTCTGTTCTTTCGGAACGATGCGTCCACGGCGGGCAATAATAATTCGCGGCTTTTCCTCATTCTGGGTATCCACGATAAAGATCCCTTCCATCACACCGCTGGCCTCGTCGATGTGGTCGGTGTAAAGGATGAGACCATGAAAATCGTCGTTGAAAACTTTTTCCCTTATCCCGATGGTTGCCCGGGTACGTGCAAGGTTAAACAAGAGATTTCGGAAGGCCTGACTCGCCCAGGGTATGCCGTAGATACCGTTAAAAGCGGTAAAGCTTAAGGCCACGATGCCAATGCCGAAGGCGGGCAAGGCTAAGCGGTAGAGGCTAAATCCCGCCGCTTTAAGGGCGGTCAGCTCCTGGTCAGCGGCGAGCCGGCTATAAGTGGCAATTACGGCCAGGAGCAAAGCGATGGGAGTAGTGAGGAAAAGGAGGGGGGGTAATGTATACAGGAACAGGCGAGCAATAATTCCGACGGGGACCAGCTTGGTGATGAAGAGGTCCATGAGTTTCATCATGGGCTTAGTCAGGAAAACGAAGGTAGTGATCCCGAGTCCGAGGATCATGGAGATCAAGAGTTCCCGGCCAATGTATCGATCTATAACCTTCAAAGATGTCTCCTCTCAGGCTTATTAGGAATCCTAGTCCCTAGTTGTCTAAAAGTAAATCATATGATCAATGGAAGGGGACGACGCAGGATTTTAGGGGACTCGTCGCCAGACTCAGAGCATACAACCCTAGCCACTGACGGGGATAACGGAAAGGACATGTCCGGACTACTTTTCGAGAACTGTCCGCTGGGCTGCAGCGAACCGCTTAAGACGACGGAGATCGTCACCCCCGATGGCCCGCTTCGTCTCTGTCCGGCGTGCGGTCAGCTGATCAGTTCGTGTTCGAAACAGGTCTATTATGACAGCCTTGAAGCCTCCAACCGGCCCGAGGGCACAGCGCCCTCGCTTAAAGACATGAAACGTTTTCAACAGCGCACCAGACGAATCTTGCGGCTTACGGAAACGCTCACCGGCCGAAGCGCCCGGGATATGGCGCTTCTTGACGTTGGCTGCTCCAGCGGCGCCCTGCTCCATGTTGCAAGAGACGAGGGATTTGGCGCGGTGTCTGGCGTCGAGCCCGGTTCGGCGTCCGCTGCGACCGCAAGTGCGGCGGGATTCGAGGTCCATCGCGGCTTTCTCGAAGTGAATATGTTCGCAGCGGAAAGCTATGACGTCGTGACCATGATCGAAGTCATCGAACACCTTACCAATCCACTGGAGGTGGTGCGTGCTGCCCACAGGGTGTTGAAACCGGGCGGCCTGCTTGTCACGAATACGCCCAACATGGACTCGTGGACCCTCCAGTGGGTCAAGGGTGACTGGGAGTGCTTCGACATGTACGCCACGGACCATGGCGGGCACGCGTGTTTCTTCAGCCCTAAAAGCATGCGAACCCTGGCGGGGCGGACAGGATTCGAGTTTGAATACATTCGTACCGGAGGCCTTCGCCTTGCCGAGAAGGGGCGGGTCTCCCCGCTGCGTTACAAGCTGTTGAAGATATTGAGGGAGCTTCTGACGCTGCCGGCCAGAGTCATGGGTAAGGGGCACGAGATGCTTGTCATCTTCCGCAAGGCGTCATGACGATGGAGCATCATCCGAATACTGGCGTCATCATCTCGACCTATAACAACTCTACGTTTTTGCGACTCGTACTCGAAGGGTATCAGCAACAGAACGACACCGCGTTCAGCATCCATATCACCGAATTTGGTGAGAATTGACGAGTTGCGCCTGGTTAGGATCGAGATAGGTGAGCTCGTTCTGGAGAAAAGAGTCGAGTCCTAGCCCGTGAATCACCACCCTCACGCTGGAGCAAAGAGGCAAGATCATCCGGCGCCCGAGTTGCCGGTGTTCGACATGGTGTTTGCACGCCAATTTCTCGCCGCATGGCCCCGGGCGGAAGGCACGGACGAGATCGATCGCATCGCGAAGAGCCCAACCTCGATCTGGGCCGTGGTTCCGCGATACGGCAGGTTTCTGTTTACCCTGGTGATGATGTTCAAGCCCCGACGAATCCTGGAAGTGGGGATGGCAAAC
>JAPUFX010000131.1 GCA_027293415.1 Candidatus Methylomirabilota bacterium | reverse complement strand
GCTGCAAGGGAGGAACTATGGGCGAATTCATCAAGGTCGCTGAGACCAAAGATATTGCTGCCGGAACGGGAATCCTGGTGGAACTGGAGGGAGAACGGATTGCCCTCTTCAATGAGAACGGGACCTTCTACGCGATCGGCGACACCTGCACCCACTCGGGCGGCCCCCTCTCGGAGGGGGACCTGGATGGGGACACGGTGACGTGCCCATGGCACGGTGCCCAGTTCGATGTCAAGACTGGGGAAGCAATGGGCCCACCTGCCTCCGAGCCTGTCCCTAGCTACCGGGTGAAGGCGGAGGGAGGGGACATCCTCATCGAACGCCCGTAACGACGATTCAGCGGAGCGTTCTGATCTTCTCCGCGACGAGTACGTCACCCTCCTTCTTGAATGTGATCATGACCCGGTCCCCTGGCCTGACACCGCTGAGCTGTTCCGCCGTTGCCCGAAAGCTGAGGGGATTTCCAGTTTGGAAGTCCCGAATCTGGATGGCGGAGGGGCTCACGCTCAGGGCTTCCCCAACATGACCATTGGGACCCATGGAATCACAGGCCCAGGCCTGAGGTGCGAAAATGTAAAGAGAGGTAAGGAGACCGATAAGCCACATTTGCCATCGCATTCCGAGCCTCCTTTGCTATCCATGCCAATTTCTGACCGCAATACTAGCCCGCCGTGCGTTCGCCTGTAAAGGTGCTTTTTCTGACCTGAATCACGTAGGAGCTAGAAGATTTCTCAAGAGAGAAGGGTCGGAGTTTGGGCACGCTCGTCCATGAAGGCAGCGGGCATAAAGGGCGCATTGTGAGCATGACCCACGTGCCCCTCCCGATCAATCAAGATGATGCCGCCCTCCCCCTGTCCGCGCCGCTCTAGAATTTCAATGGCCATCCTCGCAGCATCCATGGGATGGCGGTTTCCCCCCAGAAGATCAACCGCGGTCTTTGCCAATACCACTCGGATAATGGCCTCCCCATTTCCCGTGGCGGAGGCCGCGCCCAAGAGCGCATCGGCGCATGTCCCACACCCGATTAACGCACTGTCCCCCACGCGGCCTGACCGCTTCCCGAGAAGGCCCCCCGTCGAGGTGGCCGCCGCAATGCCTCCCCTTTTGTCCATCGCCACCGCGCCGACCGTCCCGAACCCGGTCTCTTGCATTGCCTGCCATCTCGCGCGCTGCCGGTCTGTGATGAGATCATCCGGCGGGCACGTCTCGATCCCGATCTCCCGTGCAAACCGGTTTGCCCCTTCCCCCACCAGCAGCACATGGCGACCATCCTCAAGAAGGCGTCGGGCTAGTCGGATAGGATTTCGGATATGCTGCACCGCGCCCACCGCCCCAGCCTGCAGAGTCTGTCCCTCCACGACCGAGGCGTCCATCTCCACCTCGCCCGCGGCGTTAAGCACCGAGCCCCTCCCCGCGTTGAAAAGAGGATGATCTTCCAAAAAGGCGACTGCCTCCTCCACGGCATCCAAGGCTGACCCGCCTCGTACCAAGCACTCCCACCCTGCGAGGGCTGCCTCTCGACAACCTTCGCGGCGCTCGGCCCAGCCCTCTTCCGGAACCCGGCCGGCACCCCCGTGGACGATGATCAATGGCTTCATGCACCCGGCTCCTCAGGAGATCCTTCAGACCTGTCTCCCCCGCGTTCCACAACGTGAAGGGGCTTCAAAACGATGTGGCCTCCCCTCACCTCGATCTCAAGCAGGTCTCCTGCCTTTAACATCAGGTTTTTCCGCAACTTAGAAGGAATTGTGATCTGCCCCCGCTCCTTTAAAATTACACGGACCAAAGTGCACCTCCTTCAAAAAATCTGAATTACAGAAATTCTGACGATTTTTTTGGTCTCGTCAAGCAGAATTTGGTCTTGCCAGCCCCCAGCGCCTGAGGTATTTTTGTAACAACTGCTGGATGTCTGAAGAGCCTCAGTCAACGGGCACCACCACCGACCCCACGCCTTTGGCGCTTTCAGAGACCAGAGACTTTCTTACTTTTCGCAAAGATGCGGGGCTAACTAACTCCATTTACAAGCACGGATCGAGATGGAAGTCTATCTGAGCGAAAATGCCTTCATCGGCCTCCTCGTCTCTACGATCGAGGTATACCGCCGGGAGTGCTTTGGCATTATTCTCGGCCATAGCACTCCTAACAAGGTTTTTGTCGAGTTTGCGGTCCCGTACCAGACTGCCAATCGAAAGTATCGGGAGGTCCACATCGATTGGAACCGGAGTCAACGGGTGGAGGAGGCGGTCCGAAGCACGACCCGCTGGGAATGTGTCGGCGACTACCACTCCCATGCCAAGTACGGGCCGAGCCGGGCCACCACGCAGCTCTCGACACAGGACAAACAATACTTCAATGAAGGGACCGTCGGCATCGTAATGGCCGTCAACGACATCGCGAAGCCCAGACCCTGGGGTTATGTAAAGGGCGGCACCCTCTCGGGCGCCGTCAATGGCTATTCGATCCGGATTGCCGCCTACTATAAGTCTAAAGATCAGATCGCGAAAACCCACATCATCTGTCCTTATGCCATAGGCTTCATGGAGAAGCGGCAGGACTCGCTTCGGGAGCGCTAGCATATGCGGGTCCGGCTGAGCGGGCCCCCCTTGCGCCTCAAATCCTATCTGGACAGCCTCTATCACACTTATGATCTGAGCTACCTTTCCACGTCGGCCCTCAAATTTCCCCGCCGGTACCACCGACCCGAAGATATCGAGGTGGTGGCGTTTATCGCCAGCTGCTTTGCGTACGGCCGGGTGGAAGGGTTTACCCCCCCGATCGACGCCCTGCTCCACGTATTAGGTCCCCAGCCCTACCAATTTCTCTTGCAATTCAACCCCAAGCACGATGGTGAGAGATTCCGCGGGTTCTTGTACCGCTTTAACACCGGGAGGGACGTTATCTGCCTCCTCTGGTTCCTCCGACAGGCGCTGGAGCGGCATGGATCTCTCCGCGCCCTTACCCTTACCGGGTACAGCGATCGACATGAAGACACCCGAGCAGCATTGACCACCCTGGTTGACCAGCTTCTCGAGTTGGACCCGCAACCGGTCTATCGCAGAGGCCATCTCTCGAAAGGGATGCATTATCTCCTCCCAAACCCGAGGCGCGGAGGGGCGTGCAAACGCCTGCACCTTTTCCTCCGCTGGATGGTCCGGCGCGACCACATCGACTTCGGCCTCTGGCCCGACCTCACACCCTCGAAGCTGATTATCCCCCTGGATACCCATGTGGCCCAAGTCTCGAGGCAGCTCGGCCTCACTCGGCTGAAGAGTCCGGGCCTGGCCATGGCACTCGACATCACCCAGAACCTAAAGCGTTTCGATGCGGCCGATCCGATCAAGTACGACTTTGCCCTTTGCCGCTTGGGCATGTTGGGCAATCGTTCAGAGTTAAGAGTTCACGGTTCAGGGTAAAAGCGGTTCAGGGTTACGGGTTCACCGTTCAGGGTAAAGAACTGATCCGCTGCTGAACGGTCACCGTCTGTAAGCATCAATTTCCAATGACGAGACGATCCCGTCGCACCATCAACTCTGAACCCTGAACTGTCAAGCATGAACCGTAGGCGCGGATGCGGAGATGGCCAGTGAGGCGCTCGAAGGGTACCCTAAGCCGTAAACGCTTCAGTCGGGCAGGGCCGAGGTTGGGGGCGCACATGTCCATCGCTGGTGGGGTAGACAAAGCACTGCTCCGAGGCCACCAGATCGGCTGTGACACGATCCAGATCTTTACGAAGAACAACAACCAGTGGCGAGCCAAGCCGCTCACAGATCGCGAGATCAAGACCTACCACCAACATCGCGCAACGACTGGAATCTGGCCTGTTGTGGCCCACAACGGCTATCTGATCAACCTGGCCTCTCCACAAGCAGAGTTGTACAGGAAATCGCTGGAGGCTCTCTTGGTCGAAGTGGGGCGAGCGGCAGTTCTGGAGATCCCGTACCTGATCATGCACCCGGGCGCGCATGTCGGGGCTGGAGAGGCAGATGGTATCAAGCGGGTTGTGAATGCGTTTGACGTGGTCTTGGATCGCACCAAGGGTTTCCCCGTCGTCATCTGTCTGGAGACCACGGCCGGCCAGGGATCCAGCTTAGGCTACCGCTTCGAGCATCTGGCGGCGATCCGAGAGGGGGTAGCGCAACGGGAACGGGTCGGGGTGTGCGTCGACACGTGCCATATCTTTGCCGCAGGATACGAAATCCGGGGCCGGAAGGCCTACGAACAAACCATGCGGCACTTCGACGATGTGATCGGGCTGAAACACGTCAAATGCATCCACCTGAACGACTCCCAGCGAGAACTGGGGAGTCGGGTGGACCGCCATGCCCACATCGGTCAGGGTCACATCGGCTTGGAAGGGTTCCGTCTCTGCTTGAACGATCCAAGACTTCGGCGCATTCCCATGATCCTCGAGACCCCGAAAGGGGAAGACCCCGCGGCTGCTGACCGCCGAAACCTGGGCGTTCTCCGCAGCCTAGTCAGGAGATAGTGCTGGCGTAGTACCGTGTTTATTCCCTGGGGGGAGGAAACGTGGGGATTGGGCTGTAACTAAAGTCAAAGCCGGGGCGTTGTGGAAGCCCCCGCTCTTCTTGCTGCTTGGGAAGGTGGATTACCGCCAGAATCCTCTTCCAGCTTTCGGCTGACACCGTGAGCGCCTCCTCCAGCTTTGGGACGCTTTGAGCCGGAACGCGATCCATCAATGCCTGCAGGAATTCTTTTTCCCTTTGCGCCGACGTCGTCGCAATGGTCCTGGCCCGCTCCATCCCCTCCTTAGAAGGATACAAACCGCTTTCGATGCGATCCAGGACGAGGATGATGCGCTCTCGCGAGGTTTCGACGACCTGAATGAATTCGATAACTTCGAGGTGCAACTCCTCCGGAACCGCCGTGGACACATCCATCAGGGTAGAGACATTTCTCGTGGTGAGGTTTTTTGTCGTCTCCTTGGGTCCGGTGAGATCCAAAGTGGCAGCAGAAACGAAGGTGGCAAGGCCCAGACCCGTGAGGGCGCTTCCCAGAACCCCACATAAATGCCGCCACCCCATCACGCTCTCCACGACCATTTCCCGAGTACGCTAGAAAAGGTATCGCATCGGGACACGGAATACCACAGGAAATCTACCAAGCCCCCCCCAGAACCCTTGCGAATCCGAACCGAACAAAACATAGACACAGAGCGCCTGACACCTTGTATATCAATAACCTATAATCAATACTCTCATCCATCTCTTAAAAAAATCATTGCATTGGGTTTAATTATTTGTTATAAGCCAGCACCAACGGGAGGGGGTATTGCGAGATTTCAAGTCGCGAGGGGATATTGACCGACTCCTGAAAGGGCAGCGACCCGTATCCAAGGGCCCCGGTGGAGTCGGGGTGGGGCTTTCTCTCGCAGGATTCTTCTTTTGCTCTGCCCTCGTCATTTCCTTTCTCCTTCCAGTCGGGAAGAGAACCCCCGAGCCTCCACAACCGGCTTCCATATCCACTGCCGCATCCCCTCCCGTAGCAGAGTCCCCCTCCCCCGTCGCTCGACGTCCATTCCACAAGGTGATCAATGGCGCGATAAAACAGGGGCAAACCTTTGCTCAGGCCCTGAGCGCCAAAGGCCTCTCCCACCATCTGATCCATCAGCTCAGTCGCGCCCTCCGGCCGTATCTCAACTTTCGAAAGATTCCGGCAGGGGCAACCTTTCAAGCCACACTGGATAAGAGCGGAGACCTCCTCCGTTTCCTGTACCAGGCCTCCCCTCTGGAGTCCTACGAGGTGACCCGGAAGGGAACAGGGTATCGGGTGGCCAAGCACGAAGTCCCCATCGAACGACGGGTGGAAAAAATTGCGGGGAAGCTCAAATCTTCCCTTTTCGAGAGCATGGATGCCCTCGGGGAAAAACCCGAGCTCACCATTCAGCTTGTCAACATCTTCCTCTGGGATTTCGACTTCAACAGCAACGCTCAACTCGGAGATCAATTTCGGCTCTTAGTCGAGAAGGAGTACGGCGGTGGGAAGTTCCTCCGCTACGGGAAGATCCTCATCGCCCAGTATGAGACGCGTAAGAAGACATACACCGGGATCTATTTCAAGACCCAGCGGGGCAAAGGAGACTATTACACCGTTAACGGTCGATCCGTTCGCAAGACCTTCCTCCGCTCCCCAGTCCGGTTCACCCGCATCAGTTCCCGCTATTCCCACCGCAGGCGCCACCCGGTCCTGGGCGGGGTGAAGCCCCACCTCGCCGTCGATTATGCCGCCCCCCCCGGCACGCCGGTTTGGGCCGTCGCCGACGGGGTGGTCCTCTCGGCCGGACGGAATGGGGGGAACGGCAAGTCGATCCTGATCCGGCACCGACTGGGCTATCGCACCATGTACAACCACCTCTCGCGGTTCGCCAGGCGAATCCGCAAGGGGGCTCGCGTTCGACAGAAACAGGTCATCGGCTACGTGGGCTCGACCGGTCTCGCTACGGGATCCCATCTCGATTACCGCGTGATCAAAAATGGTCGGTTCGTCAACCCCCTCACACAGAAGTTCATCCCGGGAGACCCGATCCCCAAGTCTCAGCGGGCCAGGTTCCGCCGTCTCCGCAACCAACTCGTCAAGCAGCTCCAGCCATCCCCCACTCCGGCGACCGCCCGCAGCCAGCTCCGAGATCCTGAACCCGACAGCTGAATGGCCTCCGAGCAGCCAGGTTGACCGAGAAAAAGGCTTTTGCTAGTCCAGAACACGTCCTCTCATGTCAGATCAAAGTCATCCCAGTCACTCACGCCTAAGGCAACCAGGTAATACTGCTTCCCACTGACCTTGGCGAGTATTTTCCGTTTGGTCTGTCTGGCGTAGGCAACCTTGGCGCCGACTCCGGGTATGTTGCTAAACGCCTTGAGCTTCGCTTCGAAGTCCGCGTCGAAATCCTTTTCAGACTCAAAAGTGACGTGGAATTCCTTGGCCAGCAAGATGGAATCAACGATGTTGTTGTCCTCGATTGCCCCGCTTCGATCGACCTTCCGGTCGTCGCCGTCGACATATTGGTACAGCCTAGCGAAATAACCGAGAGGAATATACTCGAACTGCGTGTTCATGCCGAATGCCAACGTGACCTGGCGCATGAGCGAATAGTCCATGTCGAGACCAAAGTTTGCCGGCAGGCTTGGAAACGGGCCGACCCCGGCACCAAAAGTCTCCTTCCGTTTTATGACAACCGATTGTTGGACCTGAGCAAGCTTCTGCGAGAGCACGATACGGTCACCAGCGGCAAGGTCGAGATGTTTTCTATTCCTTTCGATGGCGTCGTGGACAATCCCTGGCTTGGACATGTGCAGCGGGACAGGGTAATGCTGCCCTAAGCCAAAGAGACCTTCACGCAACTCCTGGACGACCGATCCCAATAGACTGCGTCCGCCTCCTTCGCTATCGGCTTCGTGGAGGACTTTGAGAAAATACAGCTTCCCGAACCGGGGAACAGCCTTTCGCGAGAAGTAATAATCTTGTGCGGGCATACGTGTCCTCCTTCTCCGTTTTAAGGGCTCCGGGGCCTCCACGATTACGGTCTCAGGGTGATTTCACACCCGACAGTTGCCCCTTTCAATAGATGCAACATATCTTTTCAGTTCCAGCGACCCTTGGGCACCGTCACCCATCCTCCGAAGGCCTCGCGGGCTTCTCGGTGAAAAGCCTCCGCGTTTCCCTCATATCGCGGTGAAAAGTGAAAAAGAGCGAGGCGCCGGACTGCCGCCTCCCTGGCGATCAGCCCTGCCTGTCTGGCGGTGAGATGACACCGCTGTGTCGCCAGCGATGCATCCCGATCCAGGTAGGCGGCCTCGCAGTAGAGAACGTCGGCACCCTTGGCCAAGGCCACGATGCGTGCCACATTCTCGGGACAGTAAAGTGCATCGGTCACATAGGCGAGCTTCTGGCCCGGGGTGATGTTGATCATTCTGACCCGCAGCTCCCCAAGCAAGAATGTCTGTGCCCGCCCTCCGGGTACCTGAATCGGGGTATCGTCGGCGGCCCCTGCACGGATCTGCGCCTTGAGATCGGCAAGCCAGGGCCCCACGGGCAACTCCAGCTGCGTAAGTCGCTCCTTATCAACATTAATGTGAAAGGGCTCTTCGACCGCGAAAGCGAGGCATGGAACCTGATGGTGCAGGTGCGACGCGCGGACTTGGAAACCAGGCTCAGTCCAAAGGTCACCCGTAAACGGACGCGCCGGCAGATCGCGTCTCGGGAATGCCTCGGCGCAAGGGAAGCGCGCACTTCGTACGGTGTCAACATCGACTTCAAACACCTCGATGTTCAGGGTGTAGTCCTGGACGAGATTCCAGGTGTAGCCCCTCAGTTTCCCATCCACGTTGTCAATGATGCCCGGAGGCCCATAGAGGTTAAGGGTGCGGTCCCGGCCGAGGACTGTCCGGAGGAGATGATCAAAACCGACAAAGTGGTCCAGGTGGGTATGGGACACGAAGACATCGCTCACGCGGAGGAGTTCGCCCGCTGGCAGGCAGGTGAGAGAACCCAAATCAAAAAGGAGAGCGCGCCGCGCCCAGCGAATCCGAACGTACAGGGCCGGATCCCCCCACGGGCCGTTGACCAATTGCATCTGAAAGGTGGGTTTCATGCAACTACCTAGCGGTCAGCAATCACGCGATTTCGGATTGGCAATTTCGGATTTCGGATTGAAAGGCAGGTGCATACTTGCAACATCCGAAATGCTGGGCGCTGACCGGTGATAGCTATTTTTATCGGACGTCGGTCGTCGGCGAACGGTCATCGATTGATGCGGCACCAGTGCCCCTCCAACCAATTCCGCGCCAATGCCGCAAGCTTGCACCAGGGGCACTGAGGGGTCGTAGGGGAGCCTGCCCCCCTAGCGGAAGTGCCGCACTAGCGCGGAGTGTGATTGACAAACGAAAGGAGGTGCGGCACTAACTGGGCCAGCCGACGTATTGGCCATCCTCCCAGAGTTTGACCATCCGCTCCACAATGGCCAGGCGATCCTCAAAGCGGTCGCTCTGGGAGAGACCCTGGTCATGGGGCCAGACGTCCTCTAGGAAGGGACGGGCAGCTTCGGGAATCGCGTAGTAGGCTTCCCGAAGTTGCACGACTGTCTGGTGATTGATTTCTTGCAGATTGGAGGCGGGAACGATGAGGGGTTGTGGGTTGTCGTGGAGGCTCCGCCAGTGCACACAATCTCTGAGGTTGATGCCGACGAGTTCCCGACCGATGCGGGCAAACTCCATGAACCAACCAATGGTCCGCTCGCACACCAGACACCCGGGGCATTCGTCACCCTCCACGACGGGGTGATACGCCTCGGCTCGTAAAGGACCTCCAGGGAGAATCCACCGGACCGACCGGAAGTGCTGGAAGCGCGCGTTGTCGACGGTCAGCTCAGGCATGGCTTGGAAACTGTTGTAAGGCCGAATCCCGCACCACCCGCGGTTCGGCCCAAAGTGATTGATGTACTTTACCAAAAGAGGAGGTCCTTCTGCAAACCTTCTTGGGCGACCATCATAACCTCGCCCATCAGAATTTCCCTCCACCTTCTCTTTCAATGAAACTCGTGCTAGCCCAGATTATTCACATAGGAATGAATAATCCGCCCCCCGGGCTTCGACTCGGCCCCACGTTTGCGGGGCGTCGCTCAGGGCTAGCCTTGAGCAGGCCGTGGGAGCGGCCAGTCGAAACCTACACGTGCGGCCCAGGCCGCACCTGTAGGCGCATTGTTGACGAAAACACTCCGCTCGTGAATAATGCGGGCTAGGATGATTCGCGGAAAGAATGGAGGAGGTAGCATGGCTGAAACGATTCTTTACAATCTCGAGGGGTGACCCACCTGCGTCGAGGTGAGGGAGTTCCTCTCGCAGCACCAGATCCCCTTTGTGGTCCACGAGATCTCCACGAATCCCCTGGGCACGAAAGAAACCCGACATCTCGTTCAGCAACACCAGAAGCTCTGGGTCAAGGTGGGATCAGCAATTCACGAGTGGGATCTCGACAGCACCGAGATCACGGATGACGAGATCCAGCAGTATCTCATTCACCGGGATGGCAGGCTTCGCGTCCCTGTCATCTCCCGAGGTTCCCTCCTCATCCGCGGGTTTACGGAGGCACTGTACCGCCAAATCCTCCTTCCAGATCAACAGTGCTAGAACTACAGAGCGGTCATCTGTCAACAAGAACTCGGATCCATCGACGAATACTAAAGCGGACCGCTGAGAGTGATACTTCTCTCCGGCTGTTTGCCGACAGCTGATTGCTGACTGCTGCTAGCTGCTAGGGCTGAACGCGGGAGCGAACCTCGGCAGCGATCCGCTGCCAGGTGCGTGACATTCGATCAGCGGGCAGCATTGCTTCGATGAGAAAGAAGGTCTGGCTCTCCCCGGCTTGTTCCAAGGCCTGACGGAATTGTCGGCGTGTTTCCACCCGTACCCCATCCCCTCCCATAGACCGGGCGATTGCGACATAGTCCAAGGAAGGAAGATCAAAATATGGCTTGGCACCACCGATAGCCCGCAGCGTGCCGTAGCATCCATTATTCCAAAGGATAATTATGGGGTTAAGGCCAAGCCGCCGCGCCGTGCCGAGCTCCATCCCCGTCATGAGAAATCCCCCATCACCAACAAGGGCAATGACTCGCCGCTCTGGCACTGCCAACCCTGCAGCGATGGCGGCAGGAATTCCAAAACCCATGCTGTTGTAGTATCCGGGCCCAAGGAAGTGATCGGTCCGGAGGTCAACGCTGGCGTACAGACAGTCCCCCACATCCGAGACGACGATATACCGCCCTGGCTGGAGAAAACGGTTAATCTCTTCGATGATGGTGAATGGCTCCAATCGCACGCCCGGCCGGCCCTTGGGTCTTTCTGGCTCTGCCACAGAGAAGAGAGAATGGGATCGCACCTCCCCGGAGGCCAGAAGATAATCAACGAGATCCACCAAACTCACCCCAGGGTAGTGGTGATAGCTCACCACCACCTCTTCGGAGGAGGCGGAGATGAGCTTGGCCCGGTCGATCTTGGCCGTAAAGAGGCCTGTGTTCACATCGGTAAGGAAGGTGCCCAGCATGAGGACACAATCAGCACTCTCGACCGTCTTTCGGGCCGCCTCCGAACCCACCTGGCCCATGTAGAGGCCCACAAAGTGTGAGTGATTTTCCGGGAAGACTGTTTTTCCCTCCACCGAGGTAACGACGGAAAGATTTAGCTTCTCCACCAGCGCGATGAGCTTTTCGCGCAGGTCAAAGCGTTCGATCTCTACCCCGGCATAGACGACGGGTCGCAGGCTTTGGTTGAGCCGATCAACCACCTCGCCCATAGCCTCCTCCAAGGCTGCCCGCTCGGGCTGCTTGCCGCCCGCCATACTCCCCGAGGCACCACCGGCCACATCCACCATGTCCCTCGGGACCTCCAGGTATCCCGGACGCTTCCGCTCGAGGATTGTAGCCAACACCCGATCAATCTCAGCAAGGGCCGTGGCGGGATCCTCTAGCACTGCGGTAGCTGCGGTGACCTCGCGGTAGACGATCACCTGGGACTCGAAGGTCTTCACGCGGTGATGGAGTAACGCGTCCGTGTCTCGATCCCTGATCTCGGGTGCCCCGCTCACCACCAAGACAGGCGAGCGCTCGGCAAACGCCTGAGCAATGGGATTCACCATGTTGAGGCCGCCGGCACCAAAGGTAACCAGTGCGGCCCCGAGGCCCCGCAGCCTGGCATACGCGTCAGCGGCGAAGCCCGCAGACGGCTCATGGGTCACCACGATTGGCTGAAGGCCTGCAGCCTCCTGGGCCCGCCAGAGAGGAAGGGAGAAATCCCCGGGAATCCCGAAGATATGATCCACACCCGTGGCCTTTATCTGACGAAAAATATACTCTCCGATC
This sequence comes from Candidatus Methylomirabilota bacterium, assembly GCA_027293415.1. Lineage (NCBI taxonomy): Bacteria > Methylomirabilota (SeqCode) > Candidatus Methylomirabilota bacterium. The sequence goes on along the minus strand of JAPUFX010000131.1, from coordinate 27,666 downwards.
TTCAATGAGCCCTCTTCCTCAAGTAGGGCCGGACCAGCAGAAGGCTGGCCAGGGTCATTCCGTCACGGATGCGATTGCGCTCGATCCATCGATATACCTCTTGAATCGACATTTCAATCACCTGGATAAACTCACGCTCTTCCAGGCGATACGTGCCAGGCGTCAGCTCCGTGGCAAGATAAACATGGCAGATTTCGTCACTCATGCCCGAGTACGGGTGAAAGGTCCCGAGGCGCTTCCATCGCCGGGCCCGGTAGCCTGTCTCCTCAAAAAGCTCCGCCTTGCAGGTCGCGAGTGGCGACTTCCCCTCGGTGTTCCCGCCCGGAAGCTCGTATGAGAAGGAGCTGATAGGATATCGGTATTGTTGGAGGAGGACGATCCGTCCATTCGCGGTCATCGGGACCACCATGACCGATGGGGGGATCGTGACGTAGTAGTAATCAATAATGTGGTCGGTGGGGAGCCTGATCTCCTCCTGGGCAATCTGGTAGAAGGGGCAGGAAAAGGCGACAGATCGTTTGAGCACTCGCCACGCCGTCAGTGGATGCTGCCGCTTCATCCCTCTCCCCTCTTGCACTGGCAGTCAATAGCCAGCTGTCAGCAGCCAACTCGAACAACCCCAAGCGGACAGCCGATAGCTGACAGCATACATTTCAAATCTGCTGGTAATAGCCGACAGCTGATTGCTTAAATGTGGAATTCGATGATGTCCCCATCTTGCACGAGGTATTCCCGGTGGACCCGCTGCCCCTCGAATTTCCCAGATCCCCAGACTCGGGCGTACTTGAGCTTTGCGGCAAAGTCCTTGTGTACCGCGTCGGCCGCCTGTAGAAGAGTGCTCCCTCTGGGCAGGACCACCGGATGGGCAATCTCCGCCTCCTTGCCAGGGGCCTTGGTATAGACACGCAGCACTTCTAGGGCATCATAGAGCCGGTGCCGGATCTCTTGCAATCCAGTCCCGGCAATGGCCGAACCGCTCAGGAGTGAAAAACGCCCACCCACGTGTTCTTGGAGGATCAGGAACCGATCCGCTGCCTCGGGAAGGTCTGCCTTATTGCCGATCATGAGGATCCGTATGTAAACCTGTCCTGGCTCTGTAACCTCCCTCCGATCCGTGGCTCCCTCCGGGATGATCTTGGCCTGCATGAGGATCTTTTCGGTCGCGTCCACCTGTTCGAGCAAGTCGTCGGAACCCAGGTCCACCACCCACAGGATCAAGTCGGCGTTGCGAATAATGCCTACGACCCATCCCTCAACCAGCTCGGGCGAAAGGGCCGGTAAGTCCACGAGCTGAATCTTCACATTTTCAAACTCGAGCATCCCGGGTAGTGGCTTTCTGGTGGTAAAGGGGTAGGGCGCGACCTCCGGTCTGGCGTTGGTGAGGGAACGCACCAGAGCCGACTTCCCCACGTTGGGTGCACCCACCAGCACCACCTGGCCGATCCCCTCTCTATCTACGAAGATCCCGGATCCTCGCTTGGTGGCTGGACGCCTTTCGAGCTCGGTTTTCAGTTTGGAAAGTCGCCGCTTGAGGTCCGCCCGCAGCTTCTCGGTCCCCTTGTGCTTGGGGATCAGAGCCAGCATCTCCTCCAGAACCCGGATTTTTTCTGGGTGATGCTTGGCCTGGCGATATCGCCTTTCGGCCTCAAGATATTGAGGGGGAAGATTGGCCGGCATGGTAGCCTCCTTCGCCGGCAAAAGCATCTGTCAGTAATCAGCCGTTTGCTGTCAGCTCCGGGTTGCCTGCGATAGTTGATGTCTCTCTGTGATTGCTGATTGCTGACTGCCGACAGCTGACTGCTCCCACATCGCCCCGACGATAACGTTCAAGGTAGACGAGAAGGATCGAAAGGGCGGCGGGGGTCACACCGGAGATGCGGGAAGCCTGCCCGATCGAGGTTGGGCGAATGGCCAAAAGCTTCTCCCGCACTTCATTGGACAGCCCGGGGATCACGTGGTAATCAACGTCCTCGGAGATTCGCCGGGCCTCCAGACGTTTGAACTTTTCCACCTCCTGGAGTTGGCGGTGGATGTACCCCTGATATTTGACCTGGACCTCCACCTGATGGGCGAGGTCCGGGTCCCCGTCGTCCATCTCTCCATCCATCATGACCAGGTCCGCATACCCCACCTCTGGCCGCTTCAGTACCTGGATCATTGGAGTAGCCTCGTTTAAGGGTGAAGTTCCGAGGCGAGCAAGTGCCGCATTTACACTGGGCACAGGATAGAGTTTCCGACTCTTGATCTGACCCATGGCTTCCTGGATCTTCCGTTTCCTTTCCTCCACCCGCTCGTACTGCTCGCGGGAGATCAATCCGAGAGAGTAGCCCTTTTCCATCAGACGGAGATCGGTGTTGTCCTCTCGGAGGAGCAAACGGTACTCGGCCCGAGAGGTAAGCATCCGATACGGTTCACTCGTCCCCCGCGTCACCAGATCGTCCACGAGCACCGCCATGTAGGCTTCGGAGCGGTCCAAAAGAAAGGGGGACTGGCCCTGAACTTTGAGAGCAGCGTTCACCCCAGCCCAAAACCCCTGGGCCGCTGCTTCCTCGTACCCTGAACTCCCGTTGATCTGGCCGGCGGTGTATAGCCCTTGCACGTGCCTTGTCTCCAGCGTGATATGAAGCTGGTGAGGATACAGAAAATCGTACTCGATGGCGTAAGCCGGTCGAAGAAATTCCGCCCTTTCGAGACCCGGGACCGTGCGGACGATCTCTTCCTGCACCTCGAGGGGCATACTATTTCCTAGTCCACCCGGATAGAAAACCTCGGAATCCCGCCCCTCGGGTTGCACGATTACCTGGTGCCGGTCTTTGCCGCAGAACCGGACCACCTTGTCCTCCAGGGAAGGGCAATAGCGGGCTCCAGTCCCTTTGATGACCCCACCGTACAGGGCCGAGCGGTCCAAGTTCCGCCCGACGACCTCGTGCGTTCTGGCCGTGGTGTACGTGATATGACAGGGGACCTGCACGAGATCCAGTTGCGTTGCGGCGTGGGAGAAGGGGCGGGCGTCAGGATCGCCCTCCTGTCGCTGCATCTGGTCAAAGTCCAGGGAATCTCGCTTGAGCCGGGGCGGGGTCCCGGTCTTGAAGCGCCCCAACGCAAACCCGAGTTCTCGGAGGGAGTCGGAGAGGGTGTGGCAAGGTCGCTCACCCATCCGTCCACCGGAAAAGTTGGTAGATCCGATGTGAATGAGCCCCTTCATGAAGGTTCCTGCGGTGATCACAACGGCCCGGGCGCCAATGAAGGTCCCCTCTTGATTGACAAGGCCGGCGATTCGCCCATCTTCCACAACCAAGTGCTCGACACTACCCTGGAGGAGATGGAGACCTCCTTGTCCCTCCAGGACCTGGTGCATGGCCAGATGGTAGTTGTGTTTGTCACACATGGCTCTTGTCGATCGGACGGCAGGGCCCTTCGAGGCATTCAGGATCCGAAATTGCAGCGCGCTCCGGTCCGTCACGCGGGCCATTTCGCCCCCCAAGGCATCAATCTCCCGGACGAGTTGGCCCTTGCCGGTCCCACCGACAGCGGGGCTGCAGGCCATGGCAGCGATCGTATTGAGGTCTAACGTGATAAGCAGCGTCCGACAGCCTAGGCGGGCCGATGCCAACGCTGCCTCGCAGCCGGCATGCCCTGCTCCGACGACGATGATGTCAAACGCCGAGTTGGGCATCGTGCCTCCCGTGATAGCTGTCAGCAGTCAGCCGCCCGCAGTCGGCTAGAAAGCTGGAATGCGAGAAGGCTGGGATGCGAGAAGGGAGGAGCATTACGAGCGTTCTAACGTCCGAGCGTCCGAGCATGTCAGCATCCAAGCATCCAAGCAGCGCCCCGTGAAAGATCCCAGCTGGTCACATCAGCGCTTGAATCCGCAAGAGCGCCAGGCTAATATACGGAAGTTATGATAACAGCTTCGTCGACACATACCAAGCGCTACGCCGACCTCCGGAGCTTTTTGCAGCGGCGATTCGGCTGCCGGGTTCACAAGATCACCCTCGACGCTCACTTTACCTGCCCGAACCATGATGGGTCCAAGGCGGTGGGTGGCTGCATCTTCTGCCATCAGGGCTCCGGACATTCCACCGTGGGCACCTTCACCATTCGGGAACAGCTCGAGCGGGGGAAGCACCACGTTCGCGAGCGGCAGAAAGCTGAAAAGTTCCTGGCCTACTTCCAGCGTTACACCAACACGTACGCCTCGGTTGAGACCCTGAGGCAATTGTACGAAGAGGCACTGGCGGTCGAGGACATCGTGGGACTAGTGGTTGGGACCCGGCCCGACTGTGCCCCGGATCCGGTCCTTGACCTGCTGCAGGAGACCGCCAGGCGGACGTACGTCGCCATTGAATACGGACTTCAGTCGATCCATGACCGGACCCTTACGCTAGTCAACCGGGCGCATGGCTCAGCCGAGTTTCTTGACGCCGTCAGCCGAACAGCAGGCCGGGGCGTCCATACCTGCGTTCATGTCATGCTGGGCCTCCCCGGAGAGACCCGGGCAGACATGTTGGAAACCGCGAAGGCGATCGCCAGATTACCCGTTGACGGGATCAAAATCCATCTCACCTACATCCTCAAACAAACGGTCTTGGGGGACATGTATCTTCGGGGAGAGTATCGGCCGATGGAGATGACGGAATACGTCGAGACCGTTTGTGACTTCTTGGAGATGCTCCCGCCATACATGGTGATTCATCGACTCACCGGGGACCCGCCTCGGCACCACCTCCTGGCTCCGCAATGGTCGCTCCACAAGTGGCAGGTGCTTAATGCGATCCACACGGAGCTGCCCCGGCGAGACAGCTTCCAGGGATGTAAATGGACCCCGCCGTGCGTAAAGTCCCCGACTTCCCAGTGAGATCTTAACTATCTGACGGATTCGATAGTGGAGTATCCGAAGCTCAGGCCGGTAGAGGCTTTTCCAACCGAGATGCACGGGAGGCAGGTCCTCTGCCTCAGGGACCCGACCCACGTCACCGAGGCGGTCCTCTTTGTTCCGCTCGCCGCCGTGAATGTCCTCCGCTACTTCGACGGCACACATTCTGTCCTCGACATCCAGGCAGCGTATGTCCGGCGCAACGGGGAGATCCTCTTCCGGGACAAGGTGGAAGAGCTCATCGCGACGCTCGATAAACACTACTTTTTGGAGAGTGATCGCTTTACGCAACATCAGAAGGCGCTCGAAGAGGCATTCCGACGGGCCAACACCCGTGCAGCCTTTCTGGCTGGCAAATCTTACCCCGCAGAAACGGCGGAGCTTCGCCAAATGCTCGATCAGTTCCTGCATCATCCCGATGGCCCGGCCGGGAAGCCGGGACCCGTCCAGGAGCCCCTCCGAGCCCTGATCGCACCCCATATTGATTACATGCGGGGTGCAGTGGGATATGCCTGGGCCTATCGCGGGCTGAACGAGAAGACGGAAGCAGAGCTATTCGTCATCTTTGGGACGGCCCACGCTGGAACCACGAAGCCCTTTGCTGTTTGCGCGAAGGATTTCGAGACACCACTCGGCTCCGTTTCTACAGATCATAATTTGCTGCAACAACTCAGAGACCGTTGTTCCAGTGTCCTCGCTGTGGATGACATTGCCCATCGGACCGAGCACTCCATTGAACTCCAAGTCATTCTGCTCCAGCACCTCGTTGGGACCAAGCGACCCATCCGGATCCTCCCTATCCTGTGCGACTCTTTCCAGGAACGGATCGTTGACGGAAAGCTCCCCTCGGATGACCCAGAGGTCCAGAGCTTCTTTGAGGTCCTGCGTGATCTCCTCGAAGCGCAGGAGCAGCCGGTCTGCCTCATCGCAGGGGTCGACCTCGCCCACATGGGGGCCCGCTTTGGAGATGCCGATCCAATCACGCCTGGCTTGCTTCGATGGATCGAGGACCAAGACAGGGAGATGCTCGATTGCGTCATTGCCGGCGATCCAGACGGCTTCTTTTCCTTTGTGAGCAAGGAGGGAGATCGCCGCCGAATCTGCGGATTGTCCCCGACCTATGCCCTCCTGCATTTGATGAGAGGGCAGACGGGGCAACTCCTCCATTACGGGCAAGCGGCTGATCCGCAGGGAGTCGTGAGTTTCTGCAGTGTGACGTTTCCCGCCAAACACGCAGGTTGACAATCTATGCAGATGAGGGATCCGATTTCCTAGAGTGGTCTAATTAATTTGCTTTTTTGACGGAATCGATGAATTTATCGATGAGTTGGAGGGAGGCTTCCGAGGTATCTAAGAATTCCAGCCCCGACCGGTAGATCAGGTCACGGTCCCCAGTAGGCTGGACCTCGTAGCGGTGTACTGTCGAGTGAGCGACCCGACACTTCAGGCCAGCCTCCTGTCCGGGGGCCGCCAGGGTTAGAAATGCGACGGTCTCGGGCCAGACGTGGCTACTCGCATGTTCGATCAGGGCTCCACCGAGGCTGAGATCAAGGATGGAAGCCTGGTGGGCGCTGTCAAGCCGACCCACGTGCCTGCCTCCGACCTCCCACCGGCGATGACGTCGCCTCTCGCCACTCAGTGGGTATTGCATCCGCATCTAGGCCACCGCCGCGGGTACAGTGCAGATCCCCTCTAGCTTGATAATGTGGACGCCGGGACACCACGCCGCAAGGGTTTGCACCGCCGTGACAAAATCTACCGCCGCTATCTCCTTGAGCTCCGGCTCCGCGTCAGGAGCTACCTGGATCCTGAAAACGTATACCGGCATGCTGTTACCCCCCCCTCCGCCTTTTGGGCTAATGTCCATTGGGTCCTGGAACATCTCCGAGCTTGCATAGGCATCCTTAAAGTCCTACATGCAACAACTGGACCAAGTGTTGGAAATCCCACCAAGCAGACGCTGTCTGGACGTGACAGTGAGGGAATCGGCCCTTCGGACCGCATCTAAGGCCTACGAGTCAAGGAGTTGGGCCCGAACCTCCCCTGTTGGAGAGTCCCACCACTGGGCTGGTGATAGTCCCCACCCCAGACCCATCTGAGTGCCTGCCACGAAAATGGTGGCATTCCTACAATGAACAACCGGGCTTTACTACTCGCTTCTGTTTCGGACACCATCTCCCGGTAAAGAGACGGTCTTGGAAGGATGTCTTGATCTTATTCGTTCTACACGGTGGTACTGCAGGGCTGATACTTCGGTGGAAGGAATTGGAGGAAGGCACGGGAGGTCAGGAGACCTGGAGGGCTTCCCCCAGCGAGGTGAGATCGGGTGGAATAGCGACCGGGAGGGTGAGATCGCTTGGGGGCTGCTTCAGCCCGTGGCCGGTGATCACCGCTACGACCACGTGGCCCGGATGAATCAGCCCATCCTGGGCCAGCCGAATGGCCGCCCCGAGAGAGATTGCCCCCGCCGGTTCGGCGAAGATCCCGGCTTTTCTCGACAGCAGACTTTGGCTCCGTTCGATCTCCACCTCCGAGAGCGCCACGGCCATCCCACCTGAGTCCCGGGCGGCTTGAAGGGCCCGCCACGCCATGGTAGAGGGTCCTCCGACCCGAATACTCTCGGCGATGGTCTGTCGCGGCTCGACCGGCAAGATCTCATCCCGCCCCGCTTGGTAAGACTCGACGATGGGGGCGCAGGCCGCCGCCTGCACCACTACGATCCTGGGGAGCCGGTCGATCCAGCCCAGCCGGTACAGTTCATTGAATCCTTTCCAGCAGGCGGCTGGGCCCGTCCCGCCCGCTGTTGGATGGATCACCCAGTCGGGAACCTGGCCATCAAGGTCCGTCCAGATCTCATAGGCGTAACTCTTCTTCCCCTCATTCCGAAACGGATTGGACGAGAGGCAGTTGTACCAGCCGAACGACTTCAGGGCCTGCCCGTAGAGGTGTGCCGTCCCGTCGTAGTCCGCCTGCACCCGGATGATTCGCGCGCCATAGGAGGCCGCTTGGACCACCTTTTCCGGGGCCGTTACCTCTGGAACAAAAACAACGCTTTGAAGACCCGCCCGGGCGGCGTAGGCCGCCACGGAAGACGCCGCGTTGCCTGTGGAGGCAACTGCTACCACATCCTGCCCCTCCTCCACCGCACGCGAGATTCCTACGGCATTCGATCGATCCTTCAACGACCCCGTGGGGAGCAGGGTGTCGTTTTTCAGGTACAGGTCGGCCCCTCGAACCTCCTGCCGTAGTCGCCCTGCGGGCAAGAGGGGTGTCCCCCCCTCACCGAGGGTTACAATCGCCTCCTCCTTTTCGATCGGAAGAAACTCCCGCCATCGCCAGATGCTCCGATCCTTACGCCGCAAGAAAAGGTCGGGTCCCTCCCGCTTGAGATCACTCAGGTCTACCTCTACCTCTAGGACATAGTGACACTGCTGGCACCGAGGCTCCTTGATCCCGACCGGGTAGCCCATCATGCACTTCGGACACTTGAGGCCTTGAACCTTTCCCACCGGAGAGACCCCTCTACCGTTGATGCTCAGAACGAATTATCCGAATTGGGTTCTGCTTTTTCCCCTATTAGCGCACGCTACCCGGAGATCCCCCTACCCCAGACCATCGGGCGCCCCCAGCCAATCCACAGTAAGCGCAAGAAGGTGATGAAGGAAGAAAGCGCCCCGAACATCGCCAAAACCACAACGATCATCGCCGGATCCTTCACGCTACTCGGGCTCCAATCCTGGACATAGAAGCTGGCATACGAAGCGATGAAACCCGAAACGAAGATCAATCCCAAAAAGCTCGCTTTCTCGACCCACAGATATTTGAGCTCAAACTGGGGTTGAGCCACCAGCAGGGCAAAGGGGATCTTTTTCGAGAGAAGCATATCGACCCCGAGAATGGCGCCAGTGTTAGAGATGAACAACACGCTTTGAATAATCAGGTAAAAAGCGGATGGATCGGTGGCGCCGGCCCCAATCAGGTTCAGGTTAAGTAACATCCCATTCAAGAGCCCGAAGTTCGTGAAGGTACCGGTCAGAAGTGACAGACCAATCAGACCCTCGCCAAACATGATGATGAAACCGAGGACCAGGGCATTTGGGAGAAAGACATTGGTTATGAGCTCCTGATAGAAAGGAAAAACAACCTCTCCAGTTATCATTTGTCCCTTGAGAAATATGGAGACAGCCGTGCCATCCCACCACCCTGCCTCAGCCAGCTTTTCTAAACACGTGCGAATCCACCCAATGCCCATAAATAGCCGCAGGACCAAAAGGTAAGCGTGCTCCCTGAGGAGCTCATGATAAACAAAGCGTCGTGCGCGTGAAAGAATCCCTCGCTTCATTCCAATGTCCCCCTCGCAACTGAGTGTGGCAGTGGGGCCCATCCGCCCACACCCGATTCCATCACCCCATTACGACTACCCCGCGTTAATTCCTATCAACGGCGCAGCGATCTCTCTCCAATTTCTCTTTTACGGGAGCGGCCGGTCATGAAGGAAACACCAAGGATCATATAGGCTTAGACGCATACTTTCTGAGGATGGCGATGGAGATCACCACGACGAGGATCAGGAAAGTTAACAGGCCCAGCTCGATCATGGCGTTTCTGAAGGCACTTTGGTCGGTCTTGATGAACTCCGCTGCCTCCGGGGTCAAAATAAGGATGCGTCGGACCGAGGCAATCAGGGCGACGATGAGGAACGGCTCCACGACCAGGGCGTGTTGCAGGATGGCGATCCGGATGGTGTGAAGGATCTCCACGAGCATGAGGACGAGGAGGAGGCTGTCCAGGATCTCGATCGCGTGAAGTCGCAGTTTGCCGTCCTTGACAGCCTCGAGGAATTCCCCGCCCGTGGAGATGAGCAGGAAGACCGCCGTGGCTGCCAGCAACCCTCCGGCGATCAGATAGATGCCGTCCTCCCCCAGTCCGAGCCACCGGAAGAACCGATCGCGCTTGTCATAGATCTTGGCCTGCAGGTCTCCCTTTTCCTCCAAGGCTCATCACCTCCTTCGCCCCACTCCGCGGACCGAGGCAGGCATCGAGAATCGCAGAGCTAGTGCTCAGCCGTGTCGTGAATAGAGAACTTTGCGGGCATCGTCCAGTACAGGTAGACGAAGTAACCGCAGGCCAGCAGCATTCCTGGGATCCACCAGTACATAGCCATCACCAGGCCGGTCTCCGCCGCGGCGGCGGCCTGTGCTGTCAGCCCCAAGGCCGGATCGCGACCGGGTAATACATACGGGTAGATGCCGATCGCAGCCAGGGCCACCATCCCATACAAGTACCCGGCTGATGCCAGGAAAGCTTGTAACTCTCGTCCCCGCCTGCGGAACACATATGCACCAATCAGCCCTGCGACGGCGACTCCGACGAACACCACACCCCAGGGTCGTGCACTCAGGCTTTCAGTCACATTTGGCTGCACGACGACGGTTGCAAGCGTTGTGATAATAGAGAACATAACAACGAGAAGCCAGAGCCGACCGGCCAGGCGATTTGCCCGCTCCGCGACCGCTTCGTCCGTGCGCGCGTTCAGCCAGAGCGCGCCATGATGGGCGAGGGCCAGCACGGCGGTCAGGGCGACGAGGACCGTGTACCAATCCAGGATTCCGGTCTGCTGCCCGACCCGAAAATCGGTCCATAGCGGCTCAAAAAATGTCCCGTCCTCCTTGAGCGGCACGCCTCGCACCAGGTTGCCAAGCGCAGCTCCAAGACAGACCGCGAGCAGAAGGCTCGCCGCCGCAAAGGCAACGTCCCAGAACTGTGTCCAAATCGGGTCCTCCAACTGATGCCGGAGCTCGATGCCGAAGGCGCGAAATATCAGCAGCCACAGGATGATCATCAGCGCGAGATAGAATCCGCTGAACCCGACCGCGAAGAGCTTGGGGAAAGCGAAGAACATGGTGCCGCCAGCTGCGACTAACCACACTTCGTTGCCATCCCAGACGGGACCGATGGAGCGAATCACCTGTTTTCGCTCGGCCTCGCTCTTCGCCACAAAGAGGTGCAGTATTCCAACCCCAAAGTCGAAGCCGTCGAGCACGACGTAGGTCCCGAGCATCCACGCCAGCAGCCAGAACCAGACAGTCTCCATCGTCAGGCTCCCGCACTTTCGGGCTCACCCACACTGGTGCCGTTCCAACTACCTCCGCCAACCTTCTCGCTGCACACGGTCGCGACAGCTACCCCCGTCCCCTGATGAGTTTGCATTCGGCTCATTGGGTTGGAACGGCACTGATCTCGAATTGGTGTCCGGTTGAATCCGATTCTGGACCTTGTGCGATAATCCGGGTCATCAGGAAGAAATACAGTGCCGACAGCATCACATACAAGCCCATGAAGCCGAGAAGCGTGAACAGCACATTACCGGCCGACACCTGAGTCGAGTGACCATCGGCGGTGCGCATCAGGCCATAGATGAGCCACGGTTGCCGGCCGAGCTCTGCCGTCATCCAACCTGCCGTGTTCGCGATAAATGGGAACGGCAAGGCCAGCATCAAGATCCACAACAGCCAGCGCCGTTCATGGAGTGTCCTGCGCCACAGGTAGAACGCACTGAGCATCATGATGCCAATGAAAAATGTCCCCAGTCCCGCCATCACGTGATACGAGTAATAGAGCAGCTCGATATTGTCGGGCCACAGGTGGCGATCGTAATCGCTCAACCCAACGATCGTCGCGTCCCAACGCTGGTGAGTCAAGAAGGAGAGCACGCGCGGCAGGACGATGGGGTTATCCAGACGCATCTCCGGGACGTTGGGCTGCCCGATGAGGACCAACCCTGCGCCGTCCTCGGTGTGGAAATGACCTTCCATGGCCGCGAATGTGACGGGCTGATGTTTATAGATCAGCCCTGCCTGAATGTCGCCGGTCGGCATCGCTGCCAGCACACTTGCGATGAGTCCGACCACGACTGCCAAGGACATGAACCGTCGCGCCGTTGCCACGTGCTCGCCGCGCAGAACGTAGAAGGCGCCGATCGCGGCCATCATGAAGCTCCCCGTGATCACCGAGCCGACCATGGTGTGCAAATACTGCGGAATCGCCCAGGGATTGGTGAAGAGAGCCGACAGGCTCGCCAGCGTGATGGTACCGTCAGGCGCGATCTCGTAGCCGACCGGGTGCTGCATCCAGGCGTTCGTGCAGACGATGAAAAAACCGCTGAGCCAGGTCCCGATGAACACTAAGAGGGCTACGACCCAGTGGCCGCGTTGACCGAGCCGGCGCTCACCGTACAAAAGCAAGTAGAGAAACGAAGATTCGAGGAAAAAAGCAAAGACTCCCTCCATGGCCAGCGTCTGACCGATCACTCCGCCCGCGGCCTCGGAGAAACGAGACCAGTTGGTCCCGAACTGAAACTCCATCGGAATGCCCGTAACCACACCCATCACGAAGGTCACGCCAAGGATCTTGGCCCAGAACCGCACGGCTTGGTTGGCGACCGGATCGCCCCGCAGTGCCATCGTCTTGAGCACGAAGATGAGCAACGCCAGACCCATTGTCAGCTGCGCGAAGATGTAGTGGTAGGTGATGGTGAAGGCAAAATGAAAACGGTGAAGGGTCAGCGCTTCCATTGGTGTCGAATCCTAATCGCGGCACCAGGAACGTCTTGTATGCTCGAACGGAGCCAGCTCAGTAAGAGGTCAAATGGGGATACACAGAGGCGGTGCTGTCGCCATTTTCCTGGGGAAATCCGGTGGCGAGATCATAGAGCGTACCATCGGGAAAGGCAAGGACTGATTCGGGCCTGGTCGAGGGGCTTCTGGATAGCACTTGACCGGGGTCAGCAGCGTCAGTACTCTGCGGACTCAACCAACTGGTGGTATGCCATATGACCCTCCATTTTATCAGCGGGACCTTTCATTCAGGGCTCAACATCACCGTCCGTCGCGGCCTCGAATGGTTCCGGAAAGGCCTTATGCCAGGACAGACCATCACTCTCTGCGTCTGTCCTCCGGGCCAGGATCATACGGTCGTCGGCCAGGCGCGCGTGGCCTTTGTGATGGCGGCCCAGATCGAAACCATCCCTGACGAGCTTATGATCTATGAACACGAACCCTCTTGTCGCACCAAGGAGGGGTTATTGGCCGCCATGAGCCGAGTGTTCGGGGAAGTGCGGGCCGACGAGATCGTGACCGTCATCGGCTTCGAGATGTAGCAGGCCTAAAGAAGAACGGATTGAAATGCCTCAATCCCCTCCTCCATTCAAGGCCGGTAGGGACACACGCAAGTGGGCCTGTAAAAAGGCCTTGACAGTTTTGTCAACCGGGATCATACTTTGAGCGAAAAGGTACCCCCCTGGTGAAAGAGCCCACGGGCTCTGCTGAAAGGCTAGCCAGAGGGGTCATTCTTTTCGGGGGCAACAGTAGAGTCCATCCCCATTTCTGTCGCAACACCTTCCGCTTCCCTTTTCCGCTCTCCGGCAGAATCGCAAATGGCAAGCCAGACCCCGATCCCACGTTGTAGAAAGCTTTCTGCTGACAGATGTTCTTCGTCGAGGTGCGAAACCACCTGCACCCCTCTAAATCATAAGCGTTGACCTGATAAGTATTGCCCGTCTTTCGCCCCCAGGCTCGGAGATAGAATTGGGGGAGATAGTGCTGGCCGCCCTGTTCGCTTCCAAATCCTACCACTAGCGACTCCTGGTCTGCGCCCAGGCCGATCGAGAAACCCTGGTTTCCGGAGATGTCAAAGGAGGGGCCAGAGGCGCATCCTGGCGTCTCAATGCCCGCGTGCCAGCTCCCCGCTCGGTGTCGATCGTCGGACCATGCTGTGCCGAGGTGATGGAAAGATTGGCCGGAGTCGGAAAAATCGTGTCTGACACCATGTTACTTCGAGGTTCCTCGACAGTTGCTCGGCCCTTCGGAGTTAACCTGACTATGTAGGTGGGGATACCCCCACCCATTTCTTGCATTTCCACCAAATCTTCTCGGTGCAGTGCAACTATGTTGATACAAACGGCATTGCGCTCGGCGCCAAGATCAGAGATCAGGGCTTCTGAGTTAGTGGACTGACCGTGGTCTTGATCATCGATCTCCTTCAGCCTGTCCAGAATGCGTTGTCGTAGCGCCAAATGGTAATGGTTCCCGCAGCGTCGATCCCATTCGTCCTTGCCGAATGGTGTCAGACGGACATAGTAATGGCCGTATTGGCCCCCCGTTGCCAGACCGCTTATATAGACAAGTCCCGTCCACTTAGGGCAGCCAGATGTCGATCCGCAGTAGGACGATCAAGATCCAGTTCGTTGGCCAAATCGGCTACTGATACGAGGGCCTCGAAGTCTTCCTCGTAGTGGCGATCAAGGAGGGTCAAAACCTTACGTCGGATTTCATCATCCGGCAGATTCATAGGCAGGCAACTATGGGATCATTAGTGGCGTAAACTCAATGACATCTTCTTCGACCTCAGGATAAAGACGATTCGATTTCGGCTTGGATTGCTATGGTTTTTGAGAGGGCGGTGACAACGCGGCAATAGTGGCGGATGTCCTCCAGGCTCAGCGAGCGCCCCTTGCGATCCTTGAGCCACTTGTCAAGGACCTGGTAGCCGCCGATCTGATACTTCCAAACCTCTGGTTCTACCGCCTCGAAGTATTGTGTTTTGTTGATGTAAACCCGCTTTTCCTTCCGGCTGTAAAGCTGCTTCTCTACCTTGCTATCACCGGTCCCTTGAAAGCGAGCTATCGGTGGGTCAAGTTCCGGTAACTTCAAAAGGTGAAGACCCACCAGCTTCTCCCCGAGATGAGCCATCTGAGTGAATAGCTCCCGTCCTCGGGTAAATGGCACGCGGGGGAAATCAGTCTTCAGGAACTCGGCGTATTTCGTTCGGTAGCTAGTAGAATAGAGAACGGCGTAAATGTAGAAGAAAATCTCCTCTGGTGTTAGTTCCTGGTCATAGGTCTCTTTCAGCATTCGAAGTAAGGAAGGATCAAGATTAGGCTTTCTTTCTGTCGCCTTACTTGGGTCGGTAAAGAGGTCTTTCTTGTCTCCGTCGGAGCAAAGGTAAAGGGGAAAAAGGTTACAACCGTCTTTGATCTCGACGTACACCGCAGGCGCCATCATGTTAGATACAACCGCATGCCTCCATTCTGGCATCTTTGTTTGACGCATCGTATTTAACGCCAAGTTGTCATGCAGCATGTGACGCATGACTTCGGGTCGCCCGAAGTCAATGGCATCCTTGTGGTAGAAGATCCATCGGACATCAAAAGGGCGGTAAAGTATTTTGGTGATCTTCTCTTCCCACCTCTCATCAGAAATGATTGCTTTGCGCTTCGGTGACATTTTCCAGTCCCGGTTATCCTTGAGGCCGAACGTTTGGCGGGTAATCTCGTCAGGCAGGCTTTTGTCCCGAAACATTCTGATCCGGTGCTTCAAGGCCGCCCTGTCGAAGTCGATAACAAAGCTGTCTCTGTGTGTTTGCACACCCAAGCAATTGACTGGAAGAATCTCGGTTACCTTCGAATATTTTTGGTAGCGGTCAAACAAGGCCTCGTCCCGCGGGACAAAGAGGTAGAGAGGTAGAGGGGGGATTTTGGATCGATCTGTGTCCACTGGGTGGTGTCTATCTCGCGGCCCTCTAACCAGTCATACTTATGGTCGCGTAAACCCCACAAATCAGCATGGCAAACCTTCCGTTCTAGGCCAGGCTTTTTGATAAAGAGCCCGATGGCGACGCCCTGGCGGATGTCGAAGACGTTCTTGTCCTCGGACCCGTCCGGGCAGCGTTCCTTCTTGAGACTATTGCCGTGAAGGTCCAGCACGTAAATCTGCTCAAAGCTTTCCATGAGCGACTGGCGCATCCCCCGGAAAGTGGGGTTGTCAAGGTAGCCGTGGTTAGTGATAAAGCCTAAAACCCCCCCACCAGCTTGCTCGATCTTCCACTGGGCGAAGCGTATGAACTTCACGTAATCGTCCTGAAGCCACTTGGGATTCTTTTCCCCCAGGGGCTTTCCATCCACTTGGTAGTACGTTTGAATGGTATCCGAGATCCAGGGTCCTACATTTGCCGAGTGCCCGGAATACGGCGGATTCCCTAGGATCACCAGGATTGGCGTTTCCTTTTTCACCTTTCCGGCCAAATGGGATTCCTCCGCCAGGGAGGCCATACCTGGTAGTGGGGTCTGTTCGAGATCTTCCATTTCCAAGGTGTTGGTCAGATAAAGCTGGAATCGCTCATCCTTTGCAAGTCGGTGGCCTAGTTCTTCAAAGAGGAACCCGATCTTCAAATGCCCCACAGCATAAGGCGCCATCATGAGCTCGAACGCGTAGAAGTTCTTCAGGATATGGTCACGAATTAGGCCCTTTCGGCCACCAGCACCATATTTTTCTGTGAACTCCCTTACTGCCATCTCTGCTGCCTCAGCAGGGAATGTGCAAGTGCCCGCTGCCGGGTCTAGCACCCGTACAGAAGCTGAAGCAAACCCGTCCGGGCAACCAAAAACGTCTTTGAGGATCAGGTGTAGTGAGCGGACGATATAAGAGACCACAGGCTCCGGCGTGTAGTAGACCCCCCGACGCTCTCTTTCCTTTGGATCGTACTCAGCCAGAAAGGGCTCGTAGAAGTGAACAATCGGATCGCGCCCCTTTCTCTCGTGGAGAATTTTTTTCACATCGGCGACCGCCAGCACTTCAGCGATGTCGTCCACGATCCACTCCATCTGCTGAGGCAGATCCTCAAGGGAGATGTAGCGAAATACATCCCTCAAGATGCCGATGGTAGGGGGGATGCTGTGGAAGGCCAGCTTCCGATTGAAGCTGTTCTCGGCCCTGGTCCTAGCGACAAAGAGGCCGTAAGTGATGGTCTGAGCATAGAGATCAGCGAACTGCTCCTTGGTGAGGGTGCCGATGAGGTACTTCTGGAAGGCTTCGTAAAAACCCAGAATAAACCCACTCCCCCGTTCGGACTCCTCGCGCAACTCTTCGGCGATGACCTGATCTCTGAGGAAGCGGGTCCGCTTCGCTAGCTCCAGGGCCAGCGTCTTGGCTGTATAAGTCCGAGGAAGGGAGAAAGCGAAGAACTTTTCCAGCAGGTTGAGGAATTCTTGTTCCTTCTCAGCGGGTGGGACCGTCTTGAGTTTGTGGATAATAAATGGACGAGCAATTTGGATGGTGTCCACCCGTTCTCCGTTCCGATAAAGACGGAACTCAAAGAAGTTGGTCAGGATGAGATTTGGGAACGTGTGACGGTAGCGTTTCAGTTGATCAGAACTTTCGACGTGCTGGAGCTTTTCCTCGGTGAGGTTCTTGGCCTCGATGTAACCGACGATGTGCTGTTTGCCGTCCCAGATGCGGAAGTCGGGGTTTCCGGCTTCGGTTTTCTTCGGAAGGGTGGTGATGTGGACGCCTGTCTTACCCTTGGACTTAGCAAAGGTCTCGATGAGCTCTTTCAGGTGGGGATAGAAGCTCTCTTCGCGGGCGTCACCACGTTTGGAGGTATTAAAGATTTGCTGAAGATACTCTCTTAACACTCGTCTGGCAAAGCGCTCACTTCGTCGTCAGAAACTCGATCCCACGAGGCTGGGTCACGCGCTTGGAGGCATCAAGGACCTCCAGTCCGACCAAGTCCCCCTTTTCGTCGTAGTCCAGGATCACGCCAGGCTTGTCCTCATCACTCTCCGCAACCGGCGTGTCCTTCAGAACGACGCTCAGTGTGTCTGTGTCAGGATCGTAAATTACCTTCATAGCTCTCTCTCCTAAGGCTTCACTGCTTGGATGTCGACGGTCGCCCGGTAGCCGAGGCGCGAAAGCATAGTGACACAATCCTCCCAGGTAAGGCCAAAGGCCGCCACATCTGCAAGCCCTAGCCGTGCCACCGCATCTCGGATAGTAGGAAGGTAGGCCTCTTGAAATTCCCCCTCGCGCATAGCCTCTTCGGCCCAATTCACAAGATCGGCCAGAGGGAGGTGACCCTGGATATAACCCGATAGCTTCTCAGCCACAAGATGTCGCGTAACGATCATTCGTCCGCCCTCCCCACTGTCTCGTGTCTGCGGTCCTCCGGGTACTTCAGATGTCGCTCGACGAGCTCACCCCGCTCATCGTAGATTTCCTGCCAAAATCGAAGGGTGTTCTCCTCCGCATCAACCTCTTTGATGTATCGCGCCCGCCAGCCACGGCGCCCGGCGAGATCAAGCCAATAACGACGCCCTCCTCTGGGAAGGTCCTCCCAATGGCTGAACTTCCGTTCGTTTGCTTCCCGTTTCCGCTCAGCAAGCGCCATGGGTCCAAATTTGATCGTATGTTAACATAGCCTGTGCTCTCTTACCAGTGTGCCATTGTGCCGTTCGCGGATGCAGGCGATCAAGTGGTTGGCGGCCTGCTTTCAAGGCGGCCATAGTGCGCTTACAGGATCAATGGGGGGCCTGGACGCGGCGCCAGCATCCGTACAGGTGTTCCCATCGCTCCGGGCTCTCCCCACCAAACCTGGTCACGAGGGCGATCCGTCCAAGAGCATCCGTAAAAAGAATCTCCGGCTCTAGCGAAGTACCCTGGGCTCCTGCTAGCCAAGCCTTGGCCTGTTCTTCGGTGGTAATCTCCATATCTTGACCATCAGCGGGAAGCGTTGTTATCCAGGAAACGAGACACTCCGACCCACCACCTTACGCTGCGTACCCTTCGGCCCGGATGCAGGCGACCCAGTGGTTGGCTGAAACCTCGCGGAGCTCGGGGATGACCTGACTACACTCGGGGATGGCGATGGGGCAGCGGGGATGGAAAACACAGCCGGAGGGGGGACTTAACGGACTCGGGACTTCGCCCTTCAGAATGACGCGCTCCCGTTTCGCCTCCACCGCGGGGTCCGGAATGGGCACGGCGGCAAGCAGGGCTCTCGTGTACGGATGGAGCGGGTTTTCATAAAGCTCTCGGCGGTCCGCCACCTCAGCGATCTTACCCAGGTACATGACAGCGACCCGATCGCTGATGTGCCGGACGACCGACAGGTCATGGGCGATGAAAAGATAGGTGAGGTCAAACTGGGCCTGAAGGTCCTCCAGTAGGTTGATAATCTGGGCTTGAATGGAGACATCCAGGGCCGAGACCGGCTCATCGCACACGATAAAGCTCGGCTCGACCGAAAGGGCCCGCGCGATGCCGACCCGTTGGCGCTGACCCCCCGACAGCTCGTGGGGGTACCGATCTGCCATGACGGGATTCAGGCCCACCACCGAGAGCAGATCCTTCACTCGCTCCCGATACTTTGCCTTGCCCTGGACTACTCGGTGCACCAGAAGCGACTCTCCGACAATCTGTCCGATCGTCATCCGGGGATTGAGAGAGCTGTAGGGATCCTGGAAGATTACCTGGATTTTCCGGCGCATGGGCCGAAGCTCGTTCTCATCCACCCCCGCCAAGTCCCTCCCTTCGAAGAAGACCTCCCCCGAAGTGGGGCGATCGAGCTGAAGAATGCATCGGCCCGTGGTGGTCTTGCCCGATCCCGACTCACCTACCAACCCAAGCGTCTCCCCTTTGCGGATGAAGAAGGAAACGTCATCCACGGCTTTGATCAGGCCCACCACCCGCTGGAGGATAACCCCGGACGTGAGGGAGAAGTACTTGCAGAGGCGGCGGACCTCGAGGAGAACATCAGGGCCGATCCTCGATTTCGCTTGTGTTCCCCCACGAGCTTCCAGACCGACCTCTTCCATCTCTGCCACCTTATGCTAAGGTATCCGCCACCCAGCAAGCGGATAGGTGCCCCGTGCGCACCGGTGTGAGTGGCGGAACCTCGTGGAGACACTTCTCAATGGCAAACTTGCAGCGAGGCGCGAAGCTACATCCCGGTCCCAGGTTGGCCGGATCGGGCGGCTGCCCATCAATTGGGTCCAATTTGGCTTTCCGCGGGAGGTCAAGCCGAGGGACCGAGCGGAGCAGACCGAGGGTATAGGGATGTCGGGGGCTCTGGTAGATGTCACGTGCACGCCCCTGCTCGACCACCTTGCCAGCATACATCACGTTTACCCGATCGGCGTACCGGGCCACGACCCCCAGGTTGTGAGTGATGATGATCATGGCGACCCCAAACCGCTGGGTCAAGTCCTTCATGAGCTCGAGGATCTGGGCCTGTATCGTCACGTCTAGGGCGGTGGTTGGCTCATCGGCGAGGATCAGCTTGGGGTTGCAGCTCAGGGCCATCGCGATCATCACTCGCTGCCGCATGCCGCCGCTGAACTGGTGCGGATACTGGGGCAGGCGTCGCTCAGGCTCGGGGATGCCCACCATCCGGAGGAGCTCAGCCGCTCGACGGTTCGCATCGGAGGCCGGCATATCCAAATGCGCCTCGAGGGTTTCGGTCACCTGCCGGCCGATGGTGAGCGCGGGGTTGAGCGAGGTCATGGGTTCTTGAAAGATCATGGCGATTTCCTTCCCCCGCACCTGTCTCATCTCTTCATCGTTCAGCGTCAGGAGGTCATGTCCGTTAAACCAGATCTCGCCACCCACGATGCGACCCGGCGGATACGCCACCAGCCGCATGATGCTGAGGGCGCTTACCGACTTGCCGCAGCCGCTTTCTCCCACTACAGCGACCGTCTCTCCCTCGCGGATGTCGTAAGACACCCCGTCCACGGCCTTCACGACCCCTTCGAGGGTGAAGAAGTGTGTCCGCAGGTCTTTCACCTGAAGCAGCGTACCCATAGGTCTCCTCGCCCCGAGGGGGTCATTCTACCGCGCCTTCCCGTGTTAATCCAAGCCCTCCTTCCGATCTCCCGCCCCTTTCCAGCTCCCACAACCTTTCCCCAAAACCCCGTTTGAAAAATCAAATATTGTAACTTGACAGCCTCCGGTTCTCGTGATGTAATCCCGGCTACCTTCTGATCAGACCACGGAAGTCCCGACATGGATAATGCCTCAGAAGGGCTTCAGAGGCCGGGTCGGCGAGTCCTGGTCAATCGGTGTCGTCATCCTTACAGGAAGGAGGCTGGGTAATGGAGGACAAGAAACAGGGAATCATTTCCAGGCGCGATTTCCTCAAGACCGCCGGTGCAGGAGCCGTGGCAGCCGGGGCCGCTCCGTCTCTCCTCCTTGGGGGCTGCGGCGAACAGCCAAAGGCCAAGAAGGGAACCCAAACACTCAGGATCCTCCAGTGGAATCACTTTGTCCCGAGGTATGACAAGTGGTTCAACGGCACTTACACTAAGGAATGGGGGCAGAAGAACAACACCGAGGTCATCGTGGACAACATCGGCCTGTCGGGACTCAACTCCCGGGCGGCCGCCGAGGTCTCGGCCCAGAAGGGACATGACCTCTTCCTCTTCATGTGGCCCTCGCCCGTGTACGAGGATCAGGTGATCGACCACAAGGAGATCTATCAGGAGGTCGAGCGCAAGTATGGCAAGGCCATTGACCTAGCGAAGCGGAGCACGTACAACCCCAAGACCAAGAAGTATTACGGCTTCTCCGACAGCTACGTCCCCGACCCCATCAACTACCGCAAGGACCTCTGGGACAGTGTCGGGATGTCTCCCAACACCTGGGACGATATCCGGATAGGGGGGGCCAAGATCAAGAAGAAACACGGCATTCCCGTAGGGATCGGCCTGTCGGCCGAGATCGACACCGGCATGGCCATGCGGACCATCATGTACTCCTTCGGGTCCTCGGTCCAGGACGAGGATGGCAACCTGGTCCTCAACTCGAAGCAAACTCTCGAGGCCATCAAGTTCGTCAAGGCCCTCTTCCAGGAGGCTATGACCCCCGAGGTCCTTGCCTGGGATCCCTCCTCGAACAACCGCTTCATGCTGTCGGGGAAGGGCTCGCTGGCGCTCAACGCGATTTCGATCACCCGGACCGGCGAGAACAAGAAGATCGCCGTCGTGGATAACATCTGGCTGGCGAGGGCGGCCAAGGGCCCGGTTCGCGCGATCGGTCTGGAGCACGTGATGGACGTCTATGTGATCTGGAAGTTCGCCAAGAATATCGAGGGGGCCAAGCAGTTCCTCGTCGATTACATCGACAACTTCAAGCAGGCGTTCATCGAGAGCGAATTTTATAACTTCCCCTGCTTCCCCGATACCGTGCCCGATTTACAGAAGCAAATTGCGCATGACTCGAAGGCCAAGCCGCCCACCAAGTATAAGGTGCTCGAGGATGTCCTCGACTGGGCGACGAACGTCGGCTACCCTGGCTACGCCAACGCGGCTATTGACGAGGTCTTCAGCACCTGGGTCGTCAATACGATGTTTGCCGAGGCGGCCTCCGGGGCGAGGAGCCCGGAGGATGCCCTCGCGAAGGCCCATAAAAAGTGCCAAGGAATCTGGAAGAAGTGGAAGGCGAAAGGGATGATTTAGTCTCAGATGGCGGGAACTGTCCGGCGCAACGGGAGGGAGGCTCCGATTCGCGGAGCCTCTTTCTCTGTTAGGCCAGCGCGGGACACGGCCAACGACAGAGAACCGACCACCTATGGCAACAGTTGAGACCCGAGGCATCAAGAAGTACTTCGGGTACGTCAAGGCGGTGGATGGCGTCGACCTGTCCACGAAGGAGGGGGAATTCCTGGTCCTCCTCGGGCCATCCGGCTGCGGAAAGACCACCCTCCTCCGCATGATCGCCGGGCTCGAGAAGCAGACCGAGGGTGACGTGCTTATCGGGGGGCAGGTGGTGAACGAACTCCCCCCGCGGGCCCGGAAGATCGCCATGGTCTTCCAGAGCTACGCCCTGTACCCCCACATGACGGTCTTCAAGAACATTGCTTTTCCCCTCAAGGCCCAGGGAGCGCCCAGGGATACCATCCCGAAAATAGTAGAGGGAGCTGCCTCGATGTTCGGGATCGAGAAGCTCCTCCACCGGAAACCCCGGGAGCTTTCAGGTGGAGAACGCCAGCGGGTCGCCCTCGCCCGGGCGCTGGTCAGGGAGCCAAGTGTCTTCCTGCTGGACGAACCACTTTCGAACCTGGACGCGAAACTGAGAACTGCGGCCCGGGACGAGCTCCAGCAGTTCCAGAAACGGATCGGGATCACTACGATCTATGTGACCCACGATCAGATCGAGGCCATGGGCCTGGGAGACCGCATCGCCGTGATGAACCACGGGAAGGTCCGGCAGCTCGGAATACCCCAGGAAGTCTATAAGGAGCCTGCCGATACCTTTGTGGCGGGCTTCCTAGGATCCCCGCCCATGAACCTTGTGGAGAGGGATGATTACATTCTGGGCTTCCGCCCCGAGGATTTTCTCCCCACACAGGTCCATGAGGCGCAAGACAACCTGGCGACCTTTCAGTTCCAGGTGACCCGAGTGGAACACCTGGGAGCAGATCGGCTGGTGTACGGGGTTCTCGGCGATCCGTTTCCCCACGAGAAGATCATTTCCAATCTCCCTTCCACGATGACCCTCCCCATTCAGCAAGGGGAGACCTACGAGTTCGCCATTAAGCACAAGGACCTGAAGTTCTTCAATCGCGCCACAGGGCTGCGGACGGATCCACGGCCCTTGTAGGGAGGCGGAATGGAAGCTCCGGCGAGAGCAGTGGCCATGGCACAGGATGCTCGCGTGAGCCGGCTCGGCCACTTCCTCGATAGCGAGAAGTGGCTCGGCCGGCTGATGATCGGCCCCGCCATCCTCTTTATTGTCGCCGTGGTCGGCTTTCCGTTATTCCTGGCACTCTTTTACAGTGTGAGCGACATCACCGTCGGCAGCGAGAGCATGGCGTTCGTCGGGCTCGAGAACTTCAAGAACGTGATCCAGGATCCCACCTTCCGACAGGCCCTGTGGAACACCTTCGTCTTCGCCATTGTCTCCAACGTTGTAGTTCTGGTGCTGGCAAAGGTCCTCGCGCTCGCGCTCCTCAAGGACTTCCGCGGCAAGTGGTTCGTGCGGCTCTTGATCCTGCTTCCCTGGGTCGCGCCCATTTCCCTCGGTAGCATCGGCTGGCTCTGGATCCTCGATTCGATCTACAGCATCATCAACTGGACCCTCCGGGCCGTGGGCATCTTCGGACCCCACACGTGGCCCATCTGGCTCGGGCAGCCCAACTTGGCAATGGCTTCTGTCATCACGGTCCACGCCTGGCGGCTGCTCCCCTTGGCGACCATCATCCTTTTGGCCGGGCTGACCTCGATCCCCCAGGACATCCACGATGCGGCCGCCGTCGATGGCGCCGGATTCTGGCGCCATCTCTTCGAGATCACAATCCCCCTCGTGATGCCGATCATGCTCGTGGCCGTCCTGTTCGGCATCGTCTTTACCTTTACCGACATGATCGTCATCTACGTGTTGACCCGCGGCGGCCCGTACGACATGACCCAGGTCCTCGCCAGCCTCGCCTTCTTTACCGGCATCGATGGCGGCGACCTCGCCCAGGGGGCCGCCATCGCCCTCTTCCTCCTCCCGGTCCTCGCGGCGAGCGCCATCCTGCTTCTCCGCGTAGCCCGGCGTGCGGAGGTGACCTGAAATGCCTTCGGGTCTGCACAAACTCAAGGCGTGGGGAGCCAAGGGGGGGCACTTCGGTATCGTGGCAGCGTTCGCCACCTTTGCCGCCTTTCCGTTTTACTGGATGCTGCTCACCACCTTCAAGGAGACCAGAGACCTTCTCAACCCGAATAACAATCCCTTTCTCTTCAACGATCCCCCCACCCTCGAACACTTGAAGCTTCTCTTCGAAGAGACGCTGTATGTTCAATGGCTCTGGAACACCGCCTGGGTGGGCGTGCTCGTCGTCGCCATCACGCTGCTCCTGGCGATCCCGGCCGGATACGCCCTGGCCCGGCTGACGGGGCGGGCAGGGGAACAGCTCGGGATCGGCATCTTCCTGACGTATCTGGTCCCCCCAACCCTCCTGTTCATCCCTCTCTCTCGGGTCATTGCCGATCTTGGGCTCCAGGACTCTCTCTGGTCGCTCGTGCTGGTCTATCCGAGCTTCACGGTCCCCTTCTGTACTTGGCTGATGATGGGATTCTTCAAGGCCATCCCCCGGGACCTCGAGGAAGCGGCCATGATCGATGGTTTGAGCCGCTTTGGGGCCTTCGTGAAGGTCGTGATGCCCATGTCCGTGGCCGGGGTCCTCACCCTGGTGATCTTCAGTTTTACGCTAGTCATGCAGGAGTTCGTCTATGCCCTCACTTTCATCACTGCCGCATCGAAGTTCACTGTCAGCGTCGGTGTGCCGACGTTCCTCGTCCGCGGGGATGTCTACTTCTGGGGTTCGTTGATGGCCGGCTGTTTCATCGCCAGCGTCCCGATCGCCATCGTGTACAACTTCTTCGTCGGCCGGTTCATCGCCGGTTTTACCGTCGGGGCCATCAAGTGACGGTGGAGGTGGCTCTTAGGATGTTGCCCGGTGTGTAGAGGGGTGCGAGATTTCGTGGAAGAATGAATAGGCGTGCAAGGGGAAGGTCTGCTCCTGCCTTTGGGCGAACCGGATGCCGTGGCGGTATCCCCTGGTCGTCCTTCTTTCGTCGGCCCACTGCACAAACCCCGGCAAGGCCAGGGTCCCCCCCTCGATGTCGAGGTTCACGGTGATTGGCTCACCGTGCAGGAGCCGATCAGGAAAATACGCACCGAGTCCCCCGGCGCTCAGGTCATGGAGTCTGCCGGGTATATTGGCGGCCGAGCGTCCGCGGATCCGAATGGGGACGCTGAAGGCCACCCGGCCGTCCTGACGCTTACCGGCCTCCGTGGCTGCCTCAGGAGGTACAACGGCCGGGCGGTGGGGTCTGACGAAGGTCTCCTGCACGGCGCCGAGGAGGTCCTCACACCGCACGGGCTTTTGCAACACCGGGTCCGCCCCGAGCCGCAGGAGGTCCTGGTGGACCCCGGAATCATCGAGCCAGCAGGTTATCACCAGGACGGGAACCTCCCGAATTTTTGCCAGCCGCCGCCGGTACTCGAGGAAACTCCGACCGTCCAACACGGGCATTCTCAAATCAAGAATGACCAAATCTGCCGTCTCTCTGAGAAACCAAATCAAGGCCTCGGCCCCATTGGCGGCCTCGACCACGTGAAATCCATCCGCCTCCAAGAGACACCGATAGTGCTCCCGAACCCCGGGATGATCATCAACCACCAAGATAGAGCGTTGGGCTTGCACGACCATGGTCTCCTTTCACGCGAACCCGACGAGAGAACAAAGTGTCGATGCGGACTCTCCTCACCCACAGCTGAGCAACGAGAGTGCCAGTGTCGTTTTGGCAGCCACGAGCGTATATGTTCAGTTTCTACGCTCTCTCTCTCGTCAGAAGATGTGCATACAGAACAGAAAAGGATAGGGGTCTGCCATTCTGTCAGAAGGGCATGAGAATCCGGCCATCTTGGAGCACAACCGTATCCTTGACAGACATGGGGCCGGAAGATAAGTTGGTCATGACCTCATGAGAACAATCGAACGGCCAGAAAAGAACAATTTCTTTAAAGGAGAAAGCAGATGGGTGCCGGAGATACAACCATTCGGTGTGGAAACCTCATCGGATCCAAATGGGAGCATCGGGGGGTCGAGGGGATTCGGCGACTGAATCCTGCTAACGTCCGCGATGTGGTCGCCACCGCGCCGGATTCATCAACCGAGGATACCCGGCGGGCTATCCAGGCGGCAGCCGACGCATTTCAGACCTGGCGGCGTACCATTCCCCCTGAGCGGGGCAAGATCGTGCTGCGGGCCGCACAGCTGCTCGAGTCGTATATGGAAGAGGTTGCCAAACTACTCACCCGCGAAGAAGGAAAGATCCTCAGCGATTCGCGGGGAGAAGTGCAGCGAGGCATTGATGTTATGGAGTTTGCTGCGGGAATGGGTCGGCGGTTAGGCGGACAGACCCTGCCGACCGAGGTCCCCCACGTCTTCTGCTTTACCACCCGTCGGCCCATCGGCCCGGTGGCCGCCATCAGCCCCTGGAACTTTCCGGTCGCCATTCCCTGCTGGAAGATCGCACCGGCCCTGGTATGCGGTAACACGGTGGTCTTAAAGCCCTCGCCCCTGACGCCCGCGACCGCCACCCGGGTGGTCGAGATCTTTCAAGAGGCAGGCCTGCCGCCGGGGGTGTTGAACTTGGTGCACGGCGGGACACAAGTGGGAACTGAACTCGTCAATAGCCCCTTGATCCGGGGGATCTCTTTCACTGGCTCAACAAAGGTCGGCATGGCCATTCATGCGGCGGCGGCCCAGCGTCTTGCCAAGGTTCAGCTCGAGATGGGTGGAAAGAACCCGCAAATCGTGTTGCGGGATGCAGATCTGGAAAACGCTGTGAAGGCGCTGCTCACTGCAGCCTTCGGCTCGACCGGTCAGCGGTGCACCGCCACCAGCCGAGCCATTGTGGAGCGGAATGTTGCCCAGGAGGTTGTCGAGCGCTTGGTGCAGGCTACGAAAGCGATCCGCGTGGGTTCCGGCGATCGCCCAGAGGTACAGATGGGACCGCTGGTGGACGAAGTGCGCCTCCGGGACGTGCAGGGTTTTGTTCAGCGGGCTCGTGAGGAAGGGGCAAATGTGATCGTGGGGGGATCCGAGCCCGAAGAGCTTCGCGACGGCCACTTCTACGTCCCTACGATTATTGGCGATGTTCGCCCTGAGCACGAAATTGCCCGGGAAGAGGTCTTCGGACCGGTGCTCAGCTTCATCGAGGTGGGTGACCTCGAGGAAGCCCTCACGGTCGCCAACGCGGTGGACTACGGCCTCTGCGCCTCTATTTTCACCAGAGACATCGGTCAGGCCTTCACCTTCGTCGACAAGATCGAGGCTGGCATGATTCATGTGAACCGGCCAGGGCTCGGAGGATTTTCCCATTTCCCCTTCGGGGGGTACAAACATTCGAGCTATGGCGCCCGCGAGGTCGGCGACGACACGATCAACTTCTACACCGACATCAAGAG
>JAPUFX010000130.1 GCA_027293415.1 Candidatus Methylomirabilota bacterium | reverse complement strand
TACCAGACGATGTTGCGAAACAGATCACGGGCCACAAGACCGACGACGTCTACGATCGGTACGGACTCGCCCGGCGCGAGGACCGGAAGCGTGCAGCCGAGAAACTCGCGGAGCATTTATCCAGTCCACCAACAGGCCACGCACCCAAAAGAAAGGCAAAATCCCCCCTAAAAGTGATAAAATGACCAGGCCTGATGGGCCTGCGGTTCACCAGGATGGCGGAGGCCAATTCCATTGCATGGGAGCAGCTCTTGGCCGGGCAAACGGGTCAGGACCCCCGAACCTCCGTGCGCATCCCTGTCGACCTGGAAGTTACGTGCGTTATCCCTCCGGACACGCGCCTCCGGGGTCGGGCCGAGAATCTCAGCGATGGCGGCATGATGGTTCGTCTCCCTCAGGCGGTTCCCCCCCAGACCTGTGTGAAACTGAAGGTTCCTGGGGCGCTCGGTCTTCCGCCCATGGAGGCGGGCGTGATGTGGACGCGGGCGCATCGCGAAGTGCCCCACGTCGTCCACGGCTTGCGGTTCCTGGAAGGAGACATTGGCAAGGAACTCTTTCCTCATAGACACTCTCCTCCAGCGCTTCCTCGAATAAAACCAGATATGGCGTACGGACTCCCTCCTCATACGACCCGTCGGCAAGAAAATTGCAACTTGCGGCGTCGAAATGGGAAAACACTGGGTCCTGAGGGGTTTTGAGTTCGTGGTGGCGCTGGCCTGCTTGATCGCGGCCACCAGCACCTGGGCTCGGTCCGCTATGCCGGCTGAAATCCAGCTACAGCGTACGGCTAGGACGACCCAGGCTGCTGTGCCGACCTGCAGCTATAAGTGTGCCAAGACTCCCAGCCTCATCATCGTCGGCAACGCCAACGCGGCCCAGGTCGCTACCGCGACGCCCAGCTATCAGCGGATCAGAACGCCCAGCCTCATCATCGCTGGCGGGCCCCAGTCCGGTGTGCCGGCTGAAATCCAGCCACAGCGTCAGGCCAGGCCAGTGCAGGTTGCTGCGCAGACCCGCACGTATCGGCGAATTAGGACACCCGGTCTCTTGATCGTCGGCTGGTGAGCCGGCGACTTGATGTAGGAGATTTGACCGTGAAATTTCGGCTATGCAGGATGGCGCGGGCAGGGACCATAGCCGTGTTGTGCCTTCTCGTGAGCCAGGCGGCCTTGGCAGCGGACTTTCTATTCTTGGTGCCCGTCCAAATCAGTAATCAGGATCCGTCATGGGAGCGTGCAAGCGTGTCGTGCGTTGTTACGGGGGCACGACACAATGCTCGCGTGGCTGCCGGTACGATATACATCGATCTTTCTGAGGAGCGAAACCTGAAAGAGAACTATTACGTTCCGGCGAACCTCCTCCCGGGAGCCTCTCTCGAAGATGCGAAAGAGTGGTCGTGTCACATTAGGATTAGGCCAAAAGGCAGCCCTGGTTATCCCCCAATGTCGAGAACTCAACATGATGCGAGCCGCTCCCGAACTGTCGTCACGGGCCGTTTCTAATGCTGTCTTTGCCGTGGACCGGCGCACACACCTGATTTCTCGATCGATTCCGCAGAGCCTTCTAATTAAAATAACATCGAGAGAAGTCAAAACCCTCTGAGCGTGGTTGACAAGTCGCACGGGAAAGTATAATCTTTTGGTTTTCGTCGATCATCCCCGCCTTGAGGAATGACGAATAGGCATGTTGGCACTCTCCTTCGGCGGTTCGTCTAATAAGTTTCCCTCCCTGCATTACAGCCTTCACCTGGAGGGGATCTCTGTGGACAGGTGCGCCAGCGCTTGCGATCTCCGGCATGACCCTCCTTGAAGCCATTGTCCTGGCGGTGGTGCAGGGCCTGACGGAGTTCCTGCCCATCAGCTCGACCGCCCATCTGATTTTGGTGCCGTGGTTCTTTGGCTGGCATGACCCGGGGCTGACGTACAACGTGGTCTTGCACGCGGGGACACTGCTGGCCGTATTCGCCTACTTCGCGCGCACGTGGTGGTCGTTGCTCAGCGCTGCGCTGCGTTCGGCGATAGACGTTCTCTGGCCGCGCCCGATTCCCGACCCTCCAGCCGCACTCCCCCAGATGCAACTGAACCTCGCACTCTTCCGAGTGCTGGTTGTGGCGACCGTGCCGGCGGCCTTCGCAGGGTACTTTCTGGAAAGCAATGTTGAAACTCTCTTCCGCAGTCCTGTGCTGGTCGCGGGCATGTTGGCGGGTGTTGCTTTGCTCATGTGGGTGGCCGACCGGCGACCGACGTTGACGCGTGCAATGGAGACGCTCAGCTTTAAGGATGCGCTCGTCATCGGCATGGCGCAGGCAGTGGCATTCGTTCCGGGGACGTCGCGGGCGGGGATTACGATTGCCGCCGCGCTGTACCGCGATCTGACCCGCGAGTCCGCGGCACAGTTTTCTTTTCTGTTGGCGGCACCGATCATCGCCGGCGCCACGCTCAAGAAGGGCCTGGACCTCTGGAAACTCGGTTTGCCGCCGGGGCTGTCCGCGATGGATTTTGCCGTCGGTTTTGTGGTATCGGCGATCGTGGGCTACGCCGCCATCGCTTTCCTGCTGCGTTACCTGCAGGTGCGGACGCTGAAGGTCTTTGTGGTGTACCGTTTCGTTCTTGCCGGGATTATTGTGCTGATCGAGTTACTGCGCTCGGCCGCCTGAGGCGCCGACAAAAGCCCTCGGTCGCCCACAGCCTGCGGTCCCTCGGCCGAGGACAAGAAAATCCCGCCGGAGGCCACTCTCCTTCATATCCTCACGGGCAAGTAGCCCTGAACCCCGCGTATTATCGGCAGTTATGCGCAAGCTATGCACAGGTGTGTATAGGTGTGGGTTATGTGTGGATAAGTGTGGACAAGTGTGGATGTTTGAGGGTCTAAGTGCGGGGGGCAGAGCTTCTGTTTCTCGAAGGTTTCCTTCGCTGGAGGAGGTCCAGGAGCTTTTGCAGGCCCCGACGGTGCTCCTTGGCCCACCGACGGGTCTCGGGATCCTCGTCCTGTTGCGCCAGGTCCAGGGCCCGCAAAAGGTAGAGCGCTCGCCGGGCCAGGTCAGGGGCCTTCTCGCTGAGCTCTAGGTAGTTGGTCAGGTGTCGGTCCTTCCTGATCCGGGAGGCAATCGTTAACGCGACGGAGCGGAAGGCAGCCGCGATCTTGGCTTCCTCTCGCTGCGTAAAGGGCCCCTTGCGCGTGAGGGTATAGTAGTGCTCCCATTCGGGAGAGAAGGACCGACGTGACCGCTTTCGTGGTGGCATGTCGATTCGCTCCCGGAATGAGAATGAAGAGGTGGAGAGGGAGTGAGACCCTCCACTTATCATGAAACCCAGGTCAGCGTCAACCAGGACTTGAGGTCTCTTCAGAAGAGGTAGAGATCGAACCGAAAGAGGAATAGCCTCTGGCATAATCGTTGCAACGGCCTTTCGGCTAGTGTGGCCCGGGAGGCTTTTTGCTTTGAAGATATTCCATTCTTCCGCTCAGTTTTGGTGTGGCGGTGATCTTTGCGGGCTTCGCCGGCCTCTCCATATTCTAGTTTACCTCCTCGGCCTACTTTTCTTTCTCATCCTCATGGGTTGGCCAATCACGGGTTTTGCACAGGGAGCCGGTGATAACCGAATAAGCTCGAAGGTAGGAGTCGTCTACCGCGATAGCCAGAACCATCTCATATTGGGTATACCACGGAGCAACCTTAGGCAAGATACACGGGTCGTCATAATAACTCTTCCTGGTCAATCAGTCGTGTGTTGTGCCGAAGTCAACATGATCCCGTCAGCTGAACACGAGACAGTCCAGCAAGTCATCTTCGATAACGCCAAGTCTACAACCTACGATTTGAAAATAGATCACCAGCATAATGATGTTCGGTTTGGTTTCGGCATTATTGCCTCGCCGAGCGTTTTCTCGACAAAAGGCAGCGAAGTCGTAGCTGATTTGGACAGGGACGGTGTTCGCGAAACGTTCAGGGATTGCACCAGCCACGAGGGTGTGCATTTGACGATCTGGTCAGGACAACCACTCAAGGGTTCAAGACGGTGGCATGCCTATTTCTACCTGGGGTACGATACTGAGCCGTCCTGCGTAAAGAGAGATTTTGAGTAGCCCATTGATTTGGCCGCGCGTGAGGAAATGCATCCATGCTGTCATCGGGGTCGGCCTCGTCGCGTGGACTCTCCTTGTTCCCGGTGGGGTAGAGGTTTGGGCTGAAGAGGTCCACGGGCCCCTGGCCATTCGCAATCAATCGCCGATTCATCTCCTCTTCTTTCAGTTCGTGCCAGAGCGAGCGGTGCCCCTGGACTACAACCAAGTTCTTCTGCGCTTGGATATTGCCGAAACCAATACGTTGACGGCGGGCACAGGACGTGACGGCCTGAACGGCCGTTTGGACCTGGAGATGACGTATGCAAATCTTCAGGCACGGGTCGGCCTTGCCGAGGACTGGGAGGCGGGCGTTGACCTGCCGATCATCTACATGCACGGGGAGTTCATGGATGGGTTCATCGACTGGTTTGAAAGACTGATCCATTACGAACGGAACATCCGCGCAGAGGAGCGCAAGCAGGACGCGCGGAATGAGTACATGTATGACGTGTCTCGCAACAGCGAGCCGATCCTCAAGGGATCCGAGGGCCGCATTGGGTTGGGAGATGTGGCGTTTCAGCTCAAGTGGGCCCCGCCCCCGCTACGCGAGACCGCCTCCACCCCGGCGGTGGCGCTGCGCTTCGCCGTCAAGGTCCCATCTGGCGATGCAAAGGCAGGCTTTGGGAGCGGCGGCCCGGATATCGCGTTCGGCCTGGCCATTGAGAAGACCCTCAAGCGGTGGAGCCTGTACGGGAATCTCAACATGACCGTACCCTTAGCGGACGATTTCGAGAACAGTGACCTAAATGTCCACCCGATCTTTTCAGGAATGCTCGGATTCGAGTACCGCTTCAATCCTTCGCTGGCGCTCGTGGGACAGCTCAGCGCCAGCAGCCCACCGTTCCGCGACACGGAACTGGACTTTTTGGACGGTTGGACCGACTGGCCGGCCTTGGGTCTGAGCTGGGCACCCACCCCGGCCTGGCGCCTCCAGCTAGGAATCATGGAGAATCTCTTCACCTCGGGTGATGCCGGGGCCGACTTCGGTTTCTTCCTCTCGGCCTCGTACCGCTTCTCTCTTTCACCCGGCGAATCACCCGTCGAGCATCCCTAGGTCGACAAAAAAAAGAGACCGCCAAAGTATCATCCTTTGGCGGTCTGTTCTTGACCCGTGTACGCTTGAGGCGACTTTATGAGGGTGGGACGGGTGGAAGCATTTTACCCTTTTTCACCATCCGCATTGCTTGAGCAAAGCGCTTGTGAAAAGTGGTTTCGCTCGTCCCGGATTTGACGCCCACGTGTCGCTTCGTGACAACGGTGACCTTGGTGTGCTTTCGGTCAATCCTGTCCACCCATGCGATCGTCAGGGATGTCCACGGGGCCCATTCGTTGCCGTTCCGGCCGACCATGTAGCCATTCCTTCGATGCTCCTCGATGACGTCGAAAGCTTCCCAGTGGAAGACGGTCTTGGTAATCTTCCAGGCCTGGCCGGGGCTGATGTGGTAGATGTGACTCGTCCCTTGATCCTTGGTCTCTACCATGTTAGCCGGTGTCGCGCATCCTGCCACTCCGAGCAGGGCGACAAGCATCCCGAACACTATCATTCTGTGGTTACGCATCCGATTAACCCTCCTTCTCCTCATCATGTCCGCCCACGTGAGGTGCCCCGTGATCCACCACAGGTGAGGGGTGCACCGGTTGTGCCATGGACCGACGGGAAAGTAAGCGGTCGATTCTGAAGAGAAAGGAAGGGTGTTGGAAGAAGCGGGGGCGAAGAAGAGCCTGTCACTTTGTCAACGGGTTTTCCGTAGGGAACATTATGTCACAGCACTTAGTCCGCCGCACAAATGGAAAAGCCCCCGGGAGGTGTTCCGGGGGCTCTCTTCATCGCCCGTCTTACGTGACTACTTCTTTTTCCATTTCTTATGTTTGTGCTTGTGCTTGGCTACAGCCCAGGGAGGCGGCCCTCCACGGAGGTGTCTGCGAGGCACCTCCACCACAGGGCCAGGGACGACTCGGACAACAGACCATGTCCCGCCCCACTGGATGGTCGCGTGCCATACATGCCCATCCCAGTAGTAGTAGTGACCTTCATAAAAAAGGATGTGGGGATGCGGCTCGACGACGTACACTCCCCACGAGGGCTCATACCGCAATGCCGGCCCGGCGGCAGTGGGTGGCGGCGGGGGGTAATGCCGAACGGCGGCCTCTCGTTCCCGTGCCTGCGCTTGATCCCCGATAACGGCCCCGGCCAGCGCGCCCATCGCGCCGCCGATGACCGCCCCCTGAACGGGTTTACCGCTTGCACTACCGATGATTGCCCCCGCGCCAGCGCCGACGGCAGCTCCGGTGACCGCCCCCCGCTCCCGCGTGGTCGCAGGTCCACCGGCACAAGCACCAAGAAACACACCCGACAAAAGCATTATCCCGATCCGCTTCATTCACTCACCTCCTGGCCCGTTGATCAGGGTCCAGGGTCAGGAGTGAGCAAAAGCTGTGCCAGGAGTCGGCCTCGTGCGCTTTCTCTTTTGCGGGAAATGAATTGCCGGCAGCTTGACACCCCTGACAGCGTGGGGGATACTTGAGTCCCGTTCAGGAGCTGCAGGAACGGGCTGTTCTTTTTTGGGAGATGGCCGCGTCCCTCAATGATGCGTTCGGATCGAAACAGATGAAGGCCATGAAAAAACTGTATCGCTCTCAAACAGACAAAAAGATAGGCGGTATTTGCGGTGGATTGGGTCACATGTTTTCGATCGATTCCGCGCTGATAAGGCTTGCCCTCGTTTTTATAGCGGTGATCCTTATCGTTGCGAACGGGGCAGTCGGAATACTCCCTATTATTGTTGCCTACATCGTGGGGTGGATCATCGTTCCGGTCGCCTCACCACAACACGGTGAAGCTGTGGAGATCAGCGTGAAAAAACTGTATCGGTCGCAAACTGACAAAAAGATCGCGGGTATTTGCGGTGGATTGGGTGAGATATTTTCGACCGATTCTACGCTCATACGGCTTGCGGTGGTTTTCATAGGATTGGTGACGGCGATCGTGCCTGTCGTTGTCGTTTATATAGTCGGATGGATGATCATTCCGATTGGCCCCCCACAGCAAGACCAAGATGAAAAGAATGTCGCGACCGCCTAACCGTGTCTGCCACGCTTCGCAAATTGGCTCGAGGATGACAATTGGAATTGACCGAGTCCGCAAAGAAGACCAAATCCAAGATTACTTGGCGGTGTCGGTGATCTTCGACAAGGCATGCTTGGCTTGGGGACTTAGGGACACCCATTGGAGGCTATGTGGGTAGCTTCCGTCCTGTGGGCTCGGCGCGGTTCCCACAACCTCTGCATGTCCTCGGAAGTGCAGTTTGCCGATGATGATGAGGACGGCGAGCCGGCTACCGGCGGCAAACTCTCTGGGGAGCCAAACCTGCGCGCCCTCGCTGCTCAGGTCCCTGGTTTCCCCGGTCACCTGTTCAGCGGGCCAGGTGTCCGGGGCGTCCAAGGCGTAACACTCGACAGGCAGTTTGACGGACACGGGGGGCTGGCTGGGGGTATCGGGCTGAGGGGCGGGCGGGTCTACGAGGAGGTGTAGTTTGATCGGGTCGTCCACGGTGACCAAGTTGCGCATGGACGGGACATCCACCAGATCCTTTTTGAAGAGGTGTTCATGAACCTGCTGCAGGATCTGGCAAAGTTCCGAGAGCGCGTGAATTGGTACGGCGAGCCCCTCCGGTTCTGGTAGGGAAATTCCACCGCCCTGCGCGGAGCGGTCGTAGACCCGGAGTTCCACCTGCAGCTCCCCTTCCTTGTCCTCCTGGAGCCATACGCGGATCTCCTCAGACGCGTTGCGGCTGACCCGGCCGAAGCTGTTCTTCACGGCCCGTACTCCTTCGAAACTACGGCGCTGTTTCCGCCGCAGTTCCGCTTGTTAAAGAGGTTTTGCAATGGGTGTGCCAAGAATCACACGGTGTAAGTAGCTATTTTTAAATGTGTGGTTGGCCGCCATTCTCCGGATTCTGCTCAGCTGATCTAGATCATATCAATACCTGACCATCCTCATTGCTGCTTCCTTGCAGTGCTATATGTTTGTTTACGGAGACATCGGTTGGCGTCCATCGCGTTGTCGCGTTGGCAGTCGATCGAGAAGGGAGGGGGACTGGACGGAGCAGGCCTCGAGTAGGAAAGGAGGAATTGAAAGATGCATAACACAGACTCTTACAACAAAGGATATCTATGTGCCGCGGCTCTTGGTGTGATAGGGGGCGGGCTCTTGGTTCTTGCCACAAAGGCCATTTCCAACATCGTCCCTTTCATGAAGGAAAAAATGGCCGGCGGCTGTTCCTGACTCCAGAAACTGGATGAGCTGGTCAAGCTCAATCGGCAAATGATTGCGGCTTCGACGGGAACAATCCCAGGCGAGATCGAGAGTCCCGAGAGGGCAATGCCGGGTGCGGCTCCAGACGAAAGTTGCCAGTGCCACTAAAACCTTGCGGTCTTCTTTTCTACTGTGTGGGCAAACGAATAGATACGAAAACATTACAAGAGGTGTGAAAGGTGTTTCAAGTCGCGCGAGGGATTTTTGCTTTAGCGCGAATGGGGGAGATGATGCAGTCTTTGAGTATTAAAGGCCTGGGCTTATCTCTCGGGCTGACCTGGGGAGTGGGGGTGATTTTCATTGGGCTGGCTGGCTCTGTAGGCTGGGGCCGACCAGTGGTCGATTTGCTGGGGTCCCTTTACTTGGGCTTTGGGCCAAGTCTCGGCGGCAGCCTGATCGGTGGAGTCTGGGCTTTCATCGATGGGGCTGTCGGTGGGATCGTTATTGCCTGGCTGTACAACCGCTTCTGTTAGGGAGAAAAAAAGGCCCGGGTCGAGCGACAGGGCGAGATCAGCGACGAGCCGTGTTGTCAGCAGAAGGACGACCGTTCTTTGTCGTCGTGTTCCTGTGCCGTTCGAACTTCTTCATGGCCTGGTCCACGACCTGAGAGCACACGGTCTTGAACGACTCTTCATTGGTCCGCTGTCCTACAGCAAACCCTCCTCAGAATCACGCAATGGCTACGGTAGTCGCGAACACGAAGGCCGCAATGATTCCACCTACCCTTCGCCGGAGATAGGCCGACAACAGGAAGTCCCGCTCACTGACAAGCGTGTCGTACTTCTCTCGATCGACCACTGCCACAGGTTTCGTAGAGGGATCGGATCGCTCAGAGTCTTCGGGTCTTTCGCTCATGTTCGGCTAGGCCTTCATCATGAGGTTCGAAGGCCTCTTTTCCGTCCGATGACTTTCGGAAGCGGGAGTACTGGCCGAATACTTTGGTCACACCGCTCTTGAGCCATCTGTAAAGGTCCCTCGGTAACCTGGCCGGACCAGATAACTTGGGGAGTTTCCTAGAGCCCCAGCAGTACGGGCAAGGGGTCAGCGTATAGCCCGGGTCGCTCCCCCC
>JAPUFX010000129.1 GCA_027293415.1 Candidatus Methylomirabilota bacterium | reverse complement strand
AAGTGAAGGAAATCGAACGCATGGGCCGCATCAAGCGCTACCTTTCGCCGCAAATCGCCGAGATTGTTCTCAAGGAGGAGGGGGATGACCTGTTCAAAACCCATCGGCGTGAGGTGACCGTCGTCTTTCTGGACTTACGCGGATTCACCAATTTTTCTGACAGCGTCGAGCCCGAAGAGGTCATGGAGTTCCTGAGGGGCTACCACGCCGAAATGGGCAAGCTGATCTTTAACTTTGGAGGAACGTTGGAACATTTCGCCGGAGACGGAATCATGGTCTTCTTCAACGATCCCATCCCTCGTGAGGACCACACGGATATGGCGGTCCGCATGGCCGTAGAAATGCAAGCGCGAGTGAAAGAGCTTCGCCCGGGATGGCTCAAAAAAGGCTACGATCTGGATTTGGGGGTGGGTATGGCCGCAGGCTATGCGACCCTGGGCACCATCGGCTTTGAGGGTCGGATGGACTACGGGGCGGTGGGCAATGTGCCCATTCTCGCCTCCCGTCTTTCCTCGGAGGCTAAGGGGGGGCAGATTCTGACGAATCAAAGGACGCTCAGTAAAATCGATAATCTGGTCGAGGCTGAGCCTCTGGAAGAGGTACATCTAAAAGGTTTCCTCCGCCCTGTGGCTGTGTTTAATATTTTGAAGCTCAAAGAGTGAGCGAGGAGCAGCTGGGGTGACGGACCGCTACGTTCTCGATATGTATACGTCGATCTTCATCCGGCGGGCGTGGCGGATAAACAACCGACCGTAAATAAAGAACAGATCGGTACTTTACGAGCAGGACATCCTAGCGCCCCCGCTAAGTGCGGAACCTCTGACCTGCTAATTGGTAATCAGATCCCTTCCACCCAGTCCCAGCAAATCAAGCCCTTCCACCACCCTGCTACCACGGTGCTACCGGCATAATCCCCTCTCGAACCCCAGTTGAAGGCTGGCCAAGGCCGGGAAGGTCATCTGGAGGGCACCCTAAAGGAAAGTAGCTAAGTCGTCCCCCCCTCCACCATAACCACCCCCCCAAGAATCATGCCCTGCCCATGCATTTTCCTTGACATATTTAAATATTATTATATTATTAAAGCATGAGAGGGAGACCCAAGAAGCAGGAGGTACAGATGGTTCCACTGCCCGTCTACCTCCCGGAAGATGTTCACAAAGACCTCCGCCATGCTGCCATTGACGAGGGCCGGTCTGCGACGGACATCATTCGGGAGTTGGTGAAGGTTTATCTGGCCAAGAAACGGAAAAGAAAGGGGGTGAAATAAATGGGCTATCTTTATCGACCGAAGCTTAGAAGTGGCAAGCTCAGTAGCAAGTGGTGGGTTAAGTATTACGTCAATGGCCGTCCAGTGGGGGAAACCACGGGCACAGAGAAAGAAAGCGAGGCTCAACGCTTCCTGAAGCTGAAGGAAGGTGCGGTAGCGAAGGGCTCCCCCATTGCCCCACGGCTGGACCGTATCCTGTATGACGAGCTAGCCGGGGACCTTCGCCAGGACTACCGCACGACAGGCCGTCGCCACCTGGATGAGGTGGAGCAACGCTTCGCACACCTGGACAAGTTCTTCCGTGGTCGCCGGGCTGCCAACATCGGGCCTACCTTCGTGACCACCTACGTGGCCCAACGGCAGGAACGTGGGGTGAGCAACCGGACCATCAACATCGAGCTATCACTACTGAAGCGGATGCTTCGCCTCGCCCACGAGAACGGTAAGCTCCTCCGCGTGCCCCCGATCAAGATGCTCAAAGAGGCCCCACCGCGCCAGGGCTTCTTCTTTGAACGGGAACAGTATGAGGCGGTGCGCCGTCGCCTCCCCGAGGACCTCCAAGTGGCCGTAGCCATCGCCTACACCTTCGGCTGGCGTATCAAGTCGGAGGTACTGACCCTACAACGCCGCCAGTTGGATCTTAAGGCTGGAACCTTGCGCCTCGATCCAGGGACCACAAAGAACGGTGAGGGCCGTGTGGTCTACCTGACTCCCGATCTCCGGTCACTGTTGGCTCAGCAGTTGGATCGTGCGGACCGGGTTGCCAAGCAGATGGGGCGGGTCATCCCCTGGGTTTTTCCATACCTGATGGGCTGCTTCCAGGGGCAACGGATCAAGAGCTTCAGAAAGGCATGGCAGACCGCGTGTCGGAAGGCCGGGTTACCCTGGATGCTCCGACATGATTTCCGTCGGACGGCGGTGAGAAACATGGAACGAGCAGGCGTGCCCCTGTCAGTAGCAATGAAGTTGACTGGTCACAAAACTGAGAGTGTCTACCGACGCTACGCTATCGTCAGCGACACCGCCCTTCAGGACGCTACCCGGAAACTTACGGGCACGTTTTCGGGCACGTCGGGCAAGGTGGGGGTTGACTCCCACCAGATAAACGTGCAAAATCACGCCTGTGACCCGTTAGCTCAGCTGGCAGAGCACCTGCCTTTTAAGCAGGGGGCCGCAGGTTCGAATCCTGCACGGGTCACCAACCTCATTGGTAGCACAACGTCCTCTAGGACCCTCACCAAGTCCTCTTATCCCTCCGGCCAACTCCTCTAAGAGAAAGTGCGCCAGGTAGACCATAACTGAGTGGTCTTTTTGCCACCGTGCGAATACAGGCCAGTTCAGTCGCGTGTGTAGATTCAGCTAGTGCCCCTCCAACTAACTTCTCCCAAGATTCACAAGATACGGCTAGGGGCACTGAGGGGGGTGGGGGAGAGGCTCCCCCACGCCTGGGGGGTGCTCAGCGAGGCCACAGCCGAGCGCCGAAGGGGGGCCTGCCCCCCTAGCGGAAGTGCCGCACCAGAGTGGAATGTTAGCGAATAATAGTTGGTGCGGCACTAGTTACTATAAAGGGGAGATGGTCCGCATCTTGCAATATTATGTGACGGCGATCTTGTCGATCTAGAACGAGCACAGTCGGCTCCGATATTTCACACGCCAGGGCAAAGATCGGCCCTGCGTAGGGGGTGAAGGGATGACTTCGAAAGAGTGGGCAATTCAGGCCTTCGAGACATGTGAGCATGGCGGAATGATTTGTATGAGCTGTGCGGAGAAAGCTATCACTGCTGCGATCGAGGAAGATCGACGGCAGGGGGTACGCGAGGCTCATGACCAGAATGCCGATGGGCAGCTAGTCGGCAGCGTCTCCTCTCCTACACGAGGCTGAAATCGGCTTGGGCTCCTTTAATGGAGCCAGGTGTTCGTCGTTGTCATCCATTCAATAGACCACGGAACCTCTTCCTTTTGGGGGATTCCCTGACGATCAGTCGGGAATCCCCTCTTTCTTCCCTGGCAATCCCCAACACAGACGAGATCTAGCTGTTGACAGTCAGCGATCAGCGGGACAATTACCCAGCGGCTGTCTGCACGCCCAAAGGGACCGGCTTGCCGCCACCCATCGAATCCGATAGAATAATCGAACCCTAGCTCAATCGTCGCACCGGTTTCAAACGCGGAGGGACAATCCTGATTGTCATCGTCAAAGGGAAGGGAGGCAACGATGAAGCCAGAAGGTCAGGATCCTCTGTATGGGACCCTCATCGCCGCCACTCTGGGCCATCTCATGCTCGGCGTTGCCAGGGAACTCTATCCTCACCGTAGATACTTTGACCTCGTCTCTACAGAAAAACAGATTGTCACTGAGCATGTTCAGAAACTTCTCGATGAGGCCCGGGCCACTCTTGGGGGACCAGAGATTCTTTCTCCGCCCGGAAAAATGGACTTCCCTCCCCAGCGAGAGGAGGAGTATCTTTAGGGCTTCTCACCAGGCCAGGGTCTTGTTAAACTACAGGATTATTACACCAACGCTGACCGAAATCTTCGATTCAAGAAGGGGGATGACCAGTGACGGAGATCAAAATACCGGACACGACGAACTGGGGTGAACCTGATTGGGGCATTCGCGTTCCGCCCCGAGATGGCGGGGGGATTGACCTGCGGGACTGCTTTGTGGGTCAAGCGGGCCAGGTGCCAGAAAATGCCCCACCTCATTGGGGACTCGCCCAACGAGGCTCGGTGGTGGACCCTCACACTCCGCATTTTGATTTTCCGGTAAACAAGAAAGCGGTGGTCTGGGCCGAAAACATCGCTGACCTGGTGGAGCAGGCCAAGGTGGGAAAGTGGGATGCGACCACCGACATTCCGTGGCAGGACCTCAAACCCTTGCCGGAGGATCTGGAGCGGGCGACCTGTCAGATCTGCACCTTCATGATCCAGAACGAATACCTGGCCCTGTACCTCCCCGCAAAGCTGCTGACCCGGGTGGACCCCCGCTTCACTGAGGTCGTCCTTTTCCTGGCGAGTCAGGTGGACGACGAGGCGCGTCACGTGGAGGTCTTCACCAAGCGCGCGTTGGCCAATGGTGGGGGCCTCCAGTACGTCTCGGCCGCGACCGAGTGGTCCCTGAAGAGCCTCCTCAACCAAGAGGACTTCACCAGCGCCTCCTTCCTTCTCCACATCCTCGGGGAGGGAACTTTTATGGAACTCCTGATGTTCCTCGAAGAAGTGGCCCCGGATCCGGTCACCGCCCAGATCTTCAAGTTGACCCGGCAGGATGAGGGCCGGCATGTGGGATACGGCGTATCCCACCTTACCTATCACCTCAAACACGATCCGGCCCTGGTACTGCAGCTCTACCAGGCGGCTGAGGCAAGGGTCGCCTTTCTCCGGCAGGCCGCCGGGGCCAGCCCCTTCGTTCAGCATGCTTTGGCAGTCCTCGCAGGTGGCGGCTCGGCTCCCGAGCAGGTAGCCGAAGGACGCGAGCGGGTCAGGGAATTGTACAGGGAGATGCATGCCACCCGCGTAAAGCGCCTAGTCCAGGTGGGCTTTCAACGGGGAATGGCCGAGCGGATTTCGAACCTGCACGGCGGAGCCGTCCCCAACTTTATGTGACGAGGAAACTACCATGGGCACAGTGCACAAGCAAATTGGCAAGGACGGTAACTTCGAATGGGAAGGTATCGAGATAGAACCCTATCAAGGGGGCGGGGCTAGCGAGGGGAGTTGTCGCCACGTCATCATCGGGCCGACGGATGGGGCACATAATTTTGCCATGCGCTACTTCGAGATCCTGCCCGGTGGTCAATCCTCGTTCGAACATCACCTCCATGATCAGGGGATCATGATCATGAAAGGCCGGGCACGGGTCCTTCTGGGATGGGAGATCCACGAGGTCGGGCCCGGTGATGTCATTTATATCCCCCAGCATGAACAGCACCAGTTCGAAAGTATCAGCGACGAGCCATTAGGCTTTCTCTGCGTTATCCCCTCCAAGGAGTGGCTCCAGAAGATCCAGACCTTGTAGGAAGGACAGGCTGCGGAGCCCGTCAATCCCCCTCTCTCTCACTTCTTGCCTTGCTCTAGATCCTCTTCGGAAGAAATTTCGCTGGAATCTCATTACGACTAAGGCTAACCTACAGGGGCTTTCGCGCGTCCACTGGACCAAGGGAAATCGAGACGAGGAGACGGAATGGCGACAGTTATGATTCAACTGAGCCCTCGTTCTTAAGACGCTAAAAAAAAGAAGGGGTGGAAATGGAAGGACCGAAACAGCCATGTCCCAAGTGTGGAGGATCTTCCTGGATCGAATACGGGAAGGAGACGGACGAGGTCTACGTCTTCGCCCTGGTAGCCGGCAAGCGGCTATTGGATGGAACGTTCGAAACAGATCTGAGCAGGGTTCTGACGGTCAGCCCCTTTAGCTGTCCGCAGTGTGGATATCTCGAACTATATAAGATGTAAATACCCAGTAGGAGGCCCGATCCACAGATTGCCGAATGTCCTACTGAACCACAACAATCCGGAGGGCAGCGGGTGGCCCGGGCTGTGTTCCGTCCTTGTGGTATTCCACGGTGACCCACTGGCCGGTTTCGAGGGGGAGTGGCGACAAGGCATTTGAGGTGATTTCAGTTTTGGGGGTGATCCGAAACACGTGGTCGATCAATCGCTCTCGGGAACGCACCACGAAATATTCCCGCGCCCGATCAATCTCAACGATCCTCCCTTGCCACTCTTGGACTTCGGCCCGCTTCACCGCACAGGCCGCAGCCGTAACCAGGAGGGCCGCCAGTAGTATTCCTGTACCAGCTCGTCTCACCCATTTATCATAGCAAGGACCGGGATATCGGCCAATCCCTCCTCCGCTCAGCGGACTTCTTAAATGCCTAGATCTGCGAACAGCCCGACGCGATCTGAAAGAACTCTCAGCCGATAAGCCCTTGACACAGGTCCGAGAACAAGTATACTGACCTCCCCGAAGAACTCCAGACCACAGGAGGAGCGGAATGGAACTAGTTGCTTTCGAGGTCCTCTGGTTTGGGGTGATCTTGGGTGTCATTTGGCTGGCCAGCCGGAGGGCCCGTCGGGAACTTCAAGATTAGCCTCTCGAAAGTTCCTGCCGCGGAAGCCTGGGCCGCGTGGGACCGCAACCAAGGAGGTTCCATGATTACCGAGTACCTCTTTCTCAGCCCGAGCGGCGAGGTCATGTCTAGTCTCCACGAGATCCGCCAGTACGTTGAAGAGCATTATGCCGACCACCGTCTCTGTCCCCACTGCGGGTGCTACCTCATCCCGAGCGGGCAAA
Organism: Candidatus Methylomirabilota bacterium; assembly: GCA_027293415.1. Classification (NCBI taxonomy): domain Bacteria; phylum Methylomirabilota (SeqCode); species Candidatus Methylomirabilota bacterium. Next base: position 30,770 of record JAPUFX010000129.1, on the reverse strand, counting down.
CCCACCGGTTACTTTTCCGCGTGTACCGGTGCGCCAACAGCATTTGCTCTGCCTCTCTCAACACCTTCAAACTCCGGCCTCTCAGGCGACGGCAGGTCGGGTAACCCACACCCCTCTGTTCCGGCCACCCCACCCGGGATCGCTGATTGTTTACAGATCCGGGCGGCACAGACACCGTTCTGCGCTCAGATCCTATTCTTCGGGAAAGAGTGGTTTGCCGCAGGCCGGACACAGGGCAACCGAAGGGCCGGGCCTTGCCTCATCGATCTGCCCGCTCCATCCACAAGAAGGGCAATTCACCGGAAAATCCATACTTGCGCCATGGGGAAGGAGCTCAGTCCCCCCTCAGGTCTTCAGGCGTAGTAATGTACGGGCCTTCACAGACCCGCTTGATGGCGCCGGCCGGGCCCTGACGCACCTCTTTATCAAATACGGTGAGGAGATAGGCAAGTCCCGCCACCACGAAAGTAGCCCCACAGGTCACCGCACGGAGCGGAACTTGGCCAGCACTCACGAGCACGCTCGCCCCCGTCAGGGCTGCATCCTCGACCCCAGACTCTCCTGACGGGGTCCCCTCGGCCTGTTTCTGCTCCGCGGACCCTTGAGACTGTTCCTGGGGTTCGACTTGGGCGAGAGTACGAGCAGGCATCCCCGCGACAAACCCAACGATCACAGAAAAAACCACCACGTGCACTCTCAAGGAACCCCTCCTCATCCTTGTTCTCTCTATGTCCTCAAAGAATCCACAGGAAACAACCCCAATTATCTTCTCGTGTTCCGGTCCGCTCTGTCAACGTCCTTTTTCCACAGACAACAGTGATGCTGAACACGCCTATGCATGCCCATCCCCGGAGCCCTTCCGACTTGCGATTCCAAGACAGATGTGCTATCTGTGATCGAACTTTATGACAGCCGACATGGACCCCATCGTCTAGCCTGGCCTAGGACACCGCTCTTTCAAGGCGGCAACGCGGGTTCGAATCCCGCTGGGGTCACCAACCCCTTGGTCAGACCATTCCCTCCAAGACACACGCTACGGAAACCTTGCCAGGTATAGGACGGCCGATCGGGCAAATTGTCTCAAGACCGGAAAGCCTAGAGCGGCTGGCTAGTACGGACCAATCTCCCCCGAGGACGAAAGCGGAGAATTTCAGATAAGAGGATGTGCCCAGGCAATGCTAGCCCGCATTATTCACGAACGGAGTGTCTTCGTGAATAATGCGCCTGCAGGTGCGGGCTCGGCCGCACCGGCAGGTTTCGACCCCGCCGCTGCGGCGGGACTCAAGGTTAGCCCTGAGCGACGCCCCGCAACCGCGGGGCGGAGTCGAAGCCCGGAGGGCAGATTATTCACTTCTATGTGAATAATCCGGGCTAGGGTGGTGACTGGAGTCCAGGCCTGTCACGAGACCGAGCGTATCATGCGCCCTTTGGACAGTCAGCGTGCGGGCGCGCTTCCTTCGACAAATCCGCGATGCGGCACAGTCCGGCGAAGATGCGATTACTCCCCGTGATGTGCAGAAATTCCCCGGTGAGCGCATCTTCTCTCAGCAGCCCGGAATCAACGTAGAACTCGTAGAAGCGCAGCCTCTGCGGCCAAGAATAACCCCAATCGAGCCGAGCAATGCCGACCACATCGGAGGTTTTACGCTCGTGATATACCACGTATGTCTGTCCCTCATGCTTTACGAATGCGAACACCACGTCTATCCCGGACGGAAAGGACAGGCTGAGGAGGAGTATTTTCTATGAAAGCCTCTTGGGCCACCTCCCGATTGTTAACATCGGGCATCCCATGCTCAACTACTTGGACCCAGGTGTACGCTTGCTCCGCACGTCCGGTCCCCCCGTACCCAAGCAGCGCGAGTACGGCCAACCCCAAAAGTGCCTTCTTACTCATTTCCGCTCCTCGTGAAACGCACCCTGCCCGTACATTTTTAGTACCAAGCGAGGAACCACAACCTTTTTCCGGTCTCAGTAGTGGAGTCCGACCCGACGATACCAGACACGCTGGGCGGTTTGGATAACAGAAAAGGAAGGAGGGTTTAGCGGTGAGAAGTCGACGCCTGCTCTTTCTGAAGGGTTTTGAGGTAGCCGAACCCGACCAGCTGGTGGCGGTCTTCATCCCACAGACGGAAGGAAAGCGATTTCAAGCTCGGCCATAATGTAATTGTCTTCACTTCCTGGAACATCGGATCCGCATTGTGGCACCGTTCCAGGTAATAATTGGGAATCCGCGGGCTGAGATGATGAACATGATGGAACCCGATGTTTCCCGTGAACCACTGCAACACCTTGGGCAATTTATAAAAGGAACTGCCTTGTATGGCAACGGCCACATAACTCCAATTGTCGTGCCGCTCCCAGTACACCCCTTCATACTGATGCTGCACATAAAATAGCCATATCCCCGCCCCGCTGGAAATCATGATGATCGGCAACTGCACCAAGACAAGAGCATTCAGTCCAATGGAGAGACTCATCACAGCCGCAATTCCCCCGAGCGCCAGATTGGTCCAATACACGCTATCGCGTTCGCGCTTGCGGGAACCGCGTGGCACAAAGCGTTGCTGAATCACGAAAACGAACAGGGGCCCAAAAATAAACATTATCAGCGGATTCCGGTACAGCCGGTAGTTACGCCGCTTCGGGGGGGGCAAGGCCAGATATTCTTTCACCGTTAACGTCTTGATATCCCCAACCCCCCGGCGGTCCAGATCGCCCGCGGTCGCATGGTGTGTCGCATGTTCGTGGCGCCAGCCATAGTAGGGCGTCAGCGTCAACACGCCGGTCACAAATCCCCAAAAGTTGTTGGCGCGCTGCGATTTGAAAAAGGCGCCATGACCACAGTCATGAAAAATGATAAAGATTCGGACCATAAATCCGGCCGTGGGCACGGCCAGGGCCAGCGTCATCCAATACGAGACCTCCAGGCTGCGATACATCATATACCACAGCAGACAATATGGGATGAGGGTGTTGACCATCTGCCATACGCTGCGCCGCAGATCGGGATGTTGATATTTCGCCACCACCTGCTGCCAGGAGGCCTGTTGCGATGCGGATTTAGACGTTGCCGGCTCTGGATCCATCATTATATCTCCATACTAGAGAGTAGAGGATGTATGCAATACTTGTTCCTTCAGCGCCGTTCTGCATACCTCTATTCGCTTGATAATTCGATGCGCACGTTCACAGTTATTACTTGCAAGGCGTTGAGTCGTGATGCGGGGGATAATGCTGAACCGTGGCGGATCCTCCCCGATGTCGCGGATCGATTCACCGCAGAGATGGCCTCCCGGAAAGCCTTGATGAGTGTAGCAAGTCGCAACAGTCACCGGATATTATCATGGTCGAAGCCATTTATCAAGTGTCATCGGCAGACTCCATACCGGTCGGTCCCCTCCAGCGTAGGCTCCCTGGGGGAAGGAACCTTGCAATCCGACATACCCTTATGGTAGCCTTGAGCGCTTCGTGTCCCTACAGCTTAGAACTCCGCGATAGCCTCTCCCATCTGTCCAGATCAACGGGAGTTATACAGCCACGATGAGGAGGACAGGCCATGGCTGAAAAAGAGCTCTACAACATCGGCGAAATTCCCCCCCTGGGATTCGTACCCAAAAAAATGCACGCCTACGTGATTCATCCCGAGCATCATGGCCCGCCTCTTCAAGCCATGAAATCCGAAGTCGTGGATCTCCCCGAAATCGGCCCCAACGAAGTGTTGGTTCAGGTGATGACGGCGGGAGTCAATTTCAACGGAGTCTGGGCGTCACTGGGACAACCGGCTTCGCCGACCCGGTTCCATAAACATCCATTCCACATCGCGGGGAGCGATGCTGCGGGGGTGATCTGGAAGCTGGGGAGCGCCGTCAAGAGCTCCGTGTATCCCTGGAAGGTCGGGGATGAGGTTTTGGTCCACTGCGGGCAAACCTGCGGCCAGTGTCCCTATTGTAATGGCGGTGACCCTATGCTCTGCCGCGAACAGAAGATCTGGGGCTATGAATCGGCCTATGGGAGCTTCGCCCAATTCACTAAGGTCCAGGCCCAGCAGTTGCTACCCAAACCTGCCAACCTCACATGGGAAGAGGCCGGCTGCTACACGCTGGTTCACGCTACCGCCTGGCGGATGCTCTACGGCCATCCCCCTCATACCCTTCAGCCCGGCATGAACGTGCTCGTTTGGGGAGGCTCCGGCGGGCTGGGTTCCATGGCCATCCAAATCGTTCGAGCGGCAGGCGCCAACGCCATCGCCGTCGTCTCAAGCGACGAGCGCGGAAAATGGTGTCTGGACCTCGGCGCCAAAGCATACCTCAATCGAAAAAACTTTAACTGTTGGGGGCAATTACCTCGGGTATCCGACCTGAACGCCTACGGCGCCTACGTCAAGGAAGTGCGCAAATTCGGGGGGGCGATCTGGGAAATCACCGGCAAGGGGGTCGACCCCGATATCGTCTTTGAACACCCAGGGGAACAGACCTTTCCGGTAAGCTGCTTCGTGGCATCCCGCGGCGGCATGGTCGTTTTCTGCGCGGGGACGACCGGATTCAATTTAACGTTCGACGCCTCATACGTCTGGATGCGCCAGAAGCGGATTCAGGGCTCGCATTTTGCCACCTTATATCAGGCAGAAGCTGCTAACAAGGCGGTCATGGACGGGCGCATCAAGCCGGCCATGTCCGAAGTCTTTGAATGGGAACGAATTCCCGAAGCCCACGACCGCATGATGAACAACGTCCATCCGCCGGGGAATATGGCGTTGATGGTCCAGGCGGCGAGGAAGGGCTTGAAAAGTCTGTCGGAGGCGACCTAGCTAAGAGTCCCGGGAGAAGGCAGGAAGAGGAGAGAGGCCTTTTTCTGCGGGACGGCTCTGGGGCCGGTCTCCAGACAGCCAGGGTGCTCCAAGTGGGTTCCCCACCCCTCCCAGGGGGTTCGTTTGTTCTCGCTTGCTTTCGAAAGGGGGATCCCATAAAATGGGCTCCGTTTATGGGTCGCCTGACCCCGGGGGGGAAATTTTCAACCGGGAGGGGCGCTGGACAGCGTGAAGGTCTTGGTCACGGGCGGGACCGGGTTTATCGGCAGCCACCTCGTGGAATATCTCTTGGAGCGGGGAGACGAGGTTACCTGTCTGGCCCGGAGCCGAAGTCGTCTCCGCTGGTTGGAAGGCTTACAGGTCAAGGTTGTTGAAGGGGATTGCACAGACACCAACCTCGGTGAGATAGTCCAGGAGGACTTTGACTGGGTTTTCCACCTGGCCGGGCTCACCAAGACCTTGGAGGTGGACGAGTATTACCGGGCCAACGGGAAAGGGACAGCCAACTTAGTGGCCATCTTGGCCCAAAGGAGACAACCACCCCGACTGGTGTATCTGAGCAGTCTGGCGGCGGCTGGTCCCAGTAAGGACGGACATCCTCTTCGGGAGCTTGACCCCCCCCAGCCTGTCAGCCACTACGGTCGGAGCAAACTGGATGGGGAAAAGGCCGTTAGAGAACTCGGCCCGACTATCCCATGGGTCATTATCCGGGCGCCGGTGATCTATGGTCCTCGGGACCGGGGCCTTCTGCCTTTCTTCGAGCTCGCAAAAAGGCGTGTGGCCCTTCGTTTGGGTGGGAAACGGATTTTTAGTCTTTGCTACATCGAAGATCTGGTCCGCGGTCTTTACCTGGCGGCCGAGCGGGGAAAGCCCGGGGAAATTTATTATCTGGCGGAGGCAACCCCTCGATCTTGGGAAGAGATCTTGGACGCCATCGCTACAGCGCTTGAGGTTCGCACATTAATGGTCCCCTTTCCTTCTGCCCTCGTCGGCGCAGCTGCTTGGGCCTGGGAGGGGATCGCGCGCTTGACGGGGGCCCCGCCCCTGCTCAACCGTGATAAGGCCTATGAATTGCGGCAACGGTACTGGGTCTGTGACCCGGGAAAGGCCGCACGCGAGTTGGGCTTTACCACCTCCATCTCATTACAGACAGGAACACAACGTGTGGTGGAGTGGTATCAGCGCTACCGCTGGTTGTAAAGGAGGAGCCATGGACGTATTTGAGAAATGTCACCGTTACACCGACGCCAAGCAGGTCATGGCGGCCGGCCTCTATCCGTACTTCCAACCGATCCGGTCGGCCCAGGATCCCGAGGTCGTTGTGGACGGGCGACGCATGATCATGGTGGGATCCAACAACTACCTAGGTCTCACTTCCCACCCGCGAATCAAAGAGGCGGCCATCCGCGCGGTGGAACGATACGGCACCGGATGTGCCGGGTCCCGGGCCCTGAACGGCACCCTAGATCTCCACCACGAGGTGGAAGCTCAGCTGGCCAAGTTCAAGAAGAAAGAGGCAGCCCTCCTCTTCGCTGCCGGGTATCAGACTAACCTCGGGGTCATCTCTGCCCTAGTCGGCAAGGATGATGTATCCATCATCGACCGGTGGGACCACGCCAGCATCATCGACGGTTGTCGCCTCGCGTTCGGCCAGACCCTCAAGTATCGACACAATGATATGGAAGATCTCGAACGCATCCTCGCCTCTCTACAAGACAAGGGGAAGCTGATCGTGGTAGACGGGGTCTTCAGCATGGAGGGAGATATTGTCAAACTCCCCGAGATCGTCCAACTGGCCCGGAAGTATGGGGCCCGATTGATGGTGGATGACGCTCACGCCACCGGCGTGCTTGGCAAGGATGGGAGGGGAACCGCAGAACACTTCGGGTTGGAGGACGAAGTCGACATCGTCATGGGAACGTGTAGCAAGTCATTAGCTTCGGTGGGGGGCTTCATCGCATCGAGCCATGAGGTGATTCACTACCTCAAGCATCAAGCCCGATCCATGATGTTCAGTGCCTCTCTCCCCCCCGCCTGCGTGGCGACCATCGGAGCTGCCGTGGAAGTCATCGAGCAAGAGCCGGAGCGGCGGACGCAACTGTGGAGAAATGCCCAGCGGGTACGGGATGGCCTTCAAGAAATGGGATTCGACACGGGGCTTAGCGAAACGCCCATCATCCCCGTGGTCATCGGCGATGAACTGCAGGCTTTCCGCACGGGGCGCGGGCTCTATGAGCAAGGGATATTTGCCAACGTAAGTGTGAGGTCTGCCGTCCCCGAAGGACGGGCCCTGATTCGTACGAGCTACATGGCCACCCATACGGACGCGCACATCGATCGGGTCCTGGAGGGCTTTCGCACTGTCGGGAGGGAACTCGGGGTGATCTGATTGTGGAAATCATCCCTGTTACCGGCAAGCGCGATCTCCAGACCTTCCTCCACCTGCCATACCGCATCTACCGAGGCGACCCCCACTGGGTCCCACCCCTTCTCTTCGAGCAGCGCCAACTCCTTACCGGCCAACACCCCTTCTTTGAAAAAGCGGAGATCCGCTTGTTCCTCGCCAAGCAAGGTGGTGAGGTCGTCGGCCGGATCGCAGCGATCTTGGACCACCAGTTTCTCGAAACCCATCAGGAACCGTATGGTTTCTTTGGCTTCTTCGAATGCCTGGACGATGCAACAGTTGCGGAGGGACTCCTCGGAGCGGCTGGGGAATTCTTGAAGGGGAAGGGAATGTGGGCAATCCGCGGCCCGGTCAATCCCTCGATGAACGCTCCCTGCGGCCTTCTCATCGAGGGTTTCACGTCCGCCCCTGCCTTCCTGATGCCCTATAACCCCCCTGGCTATCAGGCGCTTCTGGAGGATGCTGGATGTCGCAAGGCGAAGGACCTCTTGGCATACATCCTACGGATCTGGACTGAAGATCCCCCCATGGTCCTTCGGCCCGCCGAGGAGGCCCGGCGACGGGGCATTCATGTCCGGCCGGTGAACATGAAACGCCTGAGTGACGAGATCCAGATCTTCCGCGAACTGTTCAATGCCGCCTGGGAGAGGAACTGGGGCTTTACACCCATGAGCCGTTCAGAGGCCCAATGGATGGCGAAACAGCTCAAGCCCCTTATCATCCCCTCCATCACCCTCATCGCCGAGGCCGAGGGGAGCCCTATTGGATTTCTGATGCTCCTGCCCGATTACAACCAGGCGCTGCGACATCTCAACGGTCGCATGGGACCCTTAGGCCTGCTCAAGTTCATCTGGTACCGGCGTCGGATTCGGGATGCCCGTCTTATCCTGTTGGGGATTAAACCCGAGTACCGAAGCAAGGGGATCGATGCACTCCTCTTTCAGATTGCGGCTCGGGCCCTCATCAAAAACGGCTTCATAATGGCGGAGATCTCTTGGGTTCTCGAGGACAACTGGACAGTCCTTCGGATGACGAAGCGCCTCGGGGGGACCCCGTATAAGCGATACCGGATCTACGAGTTGCCCCTGTAAACCGATGACCGTTGACCGTAATCCGACGACCGTGAGAACTCGATGACCAACCAGCGACAACCACAAAAGGATCCTTTGGTCCCTCAAAAGAATCGTTTAACGGTTATCGGTCATCGGTAATCGGTCGGCGGTCATCGGTGCCAGAGGTTCGTGGTCACACGCTCCAATCCGATACACAGGACAGCCAGCGCGATCCCCGCCAGTACATCAACCACATAGTGATAGCGGAGGTACACGGTAGAGAAGATCAGAGCCACCACCACGGGCAGGAATACCCAGAAGAGGCCACGAAAAAACTGCCAGGCGTAAAAGAGGACAAGGAGGACAACGGCCGTGTGACCGCTCGGGAAGGCATCCTGCTTGAACCGCTCGAGGAAATTCAAGGTATCCCGGATGGCGTCCGCCGAGAAGATCCCGTGAAGGTCCGCCGTTTGGAGATGAGTCAATGTGAACCGGGGCCCGATCGCAGGAAACAAGAAGTAGCCCAGGTAGGAGAGGTAAAATCCGAGAGCCACGCCGAAGACCGCCCGGTCAAAGCTCATTTCTTTCCCCCGCCAATACAGAGCAACCACCAGGACGACAGGAAGAAAGTAATATGTGGCGTAGGCCCAGGTGAGGATTTCGGTGAGCCAGGGGTGGATAAACCGGTCGAGCCAGACGGTGGGATGAGTGCCAAGGAGGGCAAGATCCAGTTGAATAAGGACGGGGTCCCGCAAAATCGGGCTTACCCACGGCAGGAGATCGGCAAAGCTGTCGAACAGGATCGGTATGAAGACAATGGGGTAAAAGGCATGCAGTCCTCTCGCGAGCCAGAATCGCCCCTGATCCATCCACCAGAGCAGCGTAAGGACAAGGGCCAGTCCACCGTATTTCAACAAAAGGGCCGTGCCATGGGGAGGCTGGGTCACCAGCGTGGTGAGCATAAGGGCAAGAAGCGCCAGATAGCTGATCAGATCCACCGGCTTCAACCGCTGATGCCTCTTCATGCGCACTCCTCCTCTGGATACGAGCCCCCATCTTAATGCGGTTCGTTGTTTTTTCAAAGGCGAAGGATCGCCTGGACTCGATCGTGCATTACTAAGAGGACATTATCTCTCTGGGCGCACCGCTCCGAGAGCAGTTATTCAGCGTGCACCCAGGGCGGAGACCCCCAAGGCCAAAGCTGGACCGGGACACGGGAGAAACGGGAATGGGGAATCGGAATAGAAGGAAAGCGTTGAGGTGAAGGGGCAACCGTGGTATTTTTGAAAGTAAAGGAGTCCCATGGGAGGAACGGCCAAAAAGACAGGTACAAAGCTGGAGGGGGCACGAGATGCTGCCAGGGCTTCCTGAACAACCACTAAGCGCCTGGGCCGAGAGACGCTCTGCAATCCCTCGAGGTACCTCTCGCGGGGCCGAAGGGAGGTTTCGATGGTAGACCCCCAGGAAATCGAAGAGGATTACGGGGACGAGTATCTGGCCGTCAGTGAAGAAAGGACGAAGCCGCGGATCACCGTCGACGAAGCAATCTTTAATCGTCCGATCCGAGAGCTAAATTATCATCCTCCCAGGTGTCTCCAGCGAACGGCGAAGCTGGCCGAGGCTGTCGAGCTTATGAAGCGCTACAGTGTGGGCGCGGTGATGATTCAGGATGGAGAACCCCTGGTAGGAATCCTCTCGGAACGCGACATGCTGCGAAAGGTCCTGGGGACCGACGTGGACCTAGACCAAGCGACGGTAGAACAGTTCATGACACGCAACCCCGAGGTGCTCAAGCTTGACGATGTGGTCGCCTATGCAATCCATACGATGCACCTCGGCGGATTCCGTCACGTCCCTCTGGTGGACGAGAAGCACCGCCCGGTGGGTATCGTGTCGGTCAAGGACGTGAATGAGTACACAGTTTCCTTCATCGCCCAGCAAATCCTCACCCTTCCCCCTGACCCCCACCGCAAGTACGAGCCACGAATCGAAGGGGGCTGATCTCGGTCACCGACTACCGCTACCCGACGACCGAAAAGCCTATCTGACCGATTACGGTGATCGGTTAACGGTCATCGGTCATCGCTTCTTCATCAGGACGTGCCAGAAGACGTGGAGGGACTGCTTTTCTTCCTCAATGGCAAGGATGTCAAAGCAGCGGCCGAAGATCGCGGCGAAGTCCCGTTTCCGAAAGAAATGGTCGTAGTGGTTTCGATGGACAATCCAGTTGCGCGTACGGCGTTCACCCGGGTAGTGTTTGAAGCGGGTGCTGAAGGCGGTCAGGTGTAAGTAGCCACCCGCCTTCAGCCGTGCCGTGAGACCGTTGAGGTACCGGGACCAATCGGTCTTCTTCACATGGTGGAAGACCCCACTGTCCACCAGGGCATCGAAGCTCGCCTGCCGAAAGGGGAGACGAAAGGCATCCGCGAGGATGAACCTCAGGTGTGAGCGGACCGCGCGAGCATCGATGCGCGCACAGGCCTTCCTTAAGGCAAGCGGCTCGTAATCCACCCCCACCGCCTGGTGCCCTTCTTTCCCAAAACAGATCATGTGTCGTCCCTCGCCGCAGCCCACGTCGAGGACCCGCGCGCGTCCTCGCTCGCGTTTGAGGCGCCTCGCAAGGCGGGCCACCGCCGGGGTGGGCTTGACACGCGGCCACGGGGTTTCCCCCGCCTCGTACGCCCGACGGAAGAAGCTCTTCTGTTGTTCGTAGATCGGTCTCGCCATCTCAGAAGGTGAGTGTCTCGCAGAGGGAGCGACCAAAGTGCTCTCTCGGGCGGTTGAAATACCCGATGTCGACCTGTGGCGCCTCACGCCGGATCGTGCGCACAAGCTCCCGCATCCCGATCGCCCCACCCCGCGGGGGAGGGAGGCTCTCGAGGTACCGGCGGGGGTCGATGTTCAGGTTCTTCATCTGGATAAGATCGAGCCCTGTCTGAACGATGAGGTGAAGCAGGCCGTCAACCTCTTCCTCCCGGTCGGCGACCCCCGGAAAGACAAGCAGGTTGATGGACGTGTAGCAGCCGTGGGCTTTGGCCCTCCGAATCGACTCGACCACATCGGCATACTCGTAGTGCTTGGGTCGGTAATAGGCGGCGTACGCCTCGGGCTGGGTCGCATTGAGGCTTATCCGGATGCTGTCGAGGCCCGCCATACAGAGTCGCTCGACGACCTGGGGCAGCGACCCGTTCGTGTTTAGGTGAATCGTCCCCCGGTCGGTTCGTGACCTCAAGCGCCGTATGGTTTCCTCGATCAGGTCCCCATGCAGGAGTGGCTCACCTTCACAGCCCTGGCCGAAGCTCACGATGGCCTCCTCCGCCTCGGTCAAATGCGGGTGCGCCAGCGCGCACAGTTCTTCCAGCGTCGGTGCCCCTCCGATACGTTCATGGGAAGCCGGGACGAGCCCTTCGGTCTGCAGCGAGATGCAGCCAACACAGTCGGCATTACAGGCAAAGGCGATGGGGAGCGGCGCCTCCCACCGCCGGTAGAAGGCGTTCTTGGCACAAAGGCAATGGTAGTCGGTGGCACAGCGCTTCAGATGATGCAAGAGCCGGTTGTCCGGCTGCTCCGCCAGCCGCCCTCGGATAAGAGGCAAGAGTGTCCGATCGTCATACTGCCACGGCGCCTGGTGATCCATCGGATCGATGCGAACCGCCGCGGCGACGAACTGCCCACTCCGCCATCCTACGGCGGTGTAAGACCATAGCGGTAGATAAGGGGCGACCGAAGCGTCGGGATAGGAGGTCGCCGGCAGGTGGGTCCGCATGTACCCTGGGGGGAGGAAGGCCGCCACCGCCTGCTGCCCTCTGGCCGCCTCGGCTACTTCGAAGGTCGCGAGGAAGCCGTTCCAGCCGACCGGATGGGCCCCAGGCATCGTGAAAAGCCGCGCCCCCTCGGGCAAGGGAATCAGCTCTTCCTCAGGCACGCGGACCCACGTGGCCCCCGAAGCGCCACCCATCTCGAGGGTCGGGTGGTCATAGATCCGCTCCTTCTGATCTGCAAACACGAGAAAGGCCACCGGACTCCTTTCGCTACGCGTTGACCGACACGAGGGGCTAACCGCCGCGCGCGGGGTGAATCCGCATTGCCGTCAACGTCTATATCAATGCGCTCTCAAGGACGATCCCCCGATCCAGGGACCGGACTCCCACATGCAGATCCTCCCTGAGGGTTGGAGGCAGCTGCGGAGACTCGAGAAGCTGCCGAGAAAGATCGATGAGGCGCCGGAAGGCGCGAATCATGTCTCCTTCATGTCCGCCGTAATGCTCTTCCACTAAGTGCATCCAATCTTCCTCGCCAGCCGCCCACTCGTAGGCCGCTGAGAGGTAGGTGGTGTGCACGGAGACCGGGAGGAAGATCCGATGGGCTTGCTGGACGTCCATCACCTCACGAGCCAACGCCTCGATCTGCCGGATCCCCCGCTTGAGATGCGGCTGCCGCTTGAGCAGCTGACTGGCAAAGGGGGCTTCGATCTCGCGGGGCTCCTCCACGAGACAAGAAAGGATCGCCATCATCTCGTAGGGTTTGAACCCGTCCAGCGCTTCCGAAAAGACCACCCGAGCGACCAAGAGTTCATTATCGTGGCGCAGATCACCGATTAATAATCCCTCTTGGGTGAGGGTGCGATCCCGGAGATAGCCGAAGCGTCTCAGGACCTCCAAGACCCGCAGAAACTGCTCCCAGTAGGTATTCCTCAGATGTTCCAGTGTCCGCGTCTGGTTCCGGATGGTTTCCGTCAGTCGCCGCTCTCGCTTGAGGGCCTTTTCCAGTCGGTGCCGCTCCTTGCAACGGTGGCAGCGAAGCTCTGCAAGGGCCAGCGCCTTCTCCTCGATCCGCCGCTTGAGCTCCACGTAGTCTTGAACTGCCCCAGGCGTCGCCTCGCCATGGCCCTTGGGGAAAGATCGCCCCCTCCTCCGCCCCCGGCGGCCAAACTGTTGCTGCCCAGGCCATAACCGCTGGAGATCTTGGTTCAGCGTCTCCATCTCTTGCCGCTTGGTCTGATAGGCGAGCAACTCTTCCAAGGTACAACAGGGAATGTCTACCCGGCGAGTCCGGTCAAGCCGGCCGGTGAGCTCGGCAATCTCCTGCTCGATGACCTGGATCCGCTTCCGATTCTGAAATTGCCCGAAGCTGGATTCGATGTTGCGCCGGATATCTTCCGGATCCCCGTAGGTAAGGATCAGCAGGGCCGCAGAACTGTACCCGATGCGGAACTGACTCTCGATGGGCTCCGATCGCTTCCGGATAAGATGGAGCGCGTCCTCGACAGTCTCCGGGGTATCCAGCGCAATGATGCATTTCCCTTCGGGATCGATCCCGCGGCGACCAGCACGGCCGGCCATCTGGGTCAATTCATTGTGGCTGAGGGTTCGGAAACCGAAATCACTCCGCTTCGTCAAGTCCTGGAGCACCACACTCTTGGCCGGCATGTGGATCCCCAGGCTCATCGTCTCGGTGGCAAAGACCACATGGGTCAGTCCCCGTTCGAATAAGGTTTCGGTCAGACGTTTCAGGGCCGGCAGGATCCCGGCATGATGGACCCCCGCCCCCCGGCGGAGACCGTCGAAGACGAGCTCGTTCAGCTTTGACTTACTCACCAGAGCCGAACTCTCGCTCAGAAATGTCTCGATTGCCTGATCGACCTCTTGCTGTTGCGCGGGCGCTAACAGGGAGACCCCCTCCTCCAGGAACCGTCGGAGGGCTTCTTCACACCCTGCCCGGCTAAAGATGAAATAAATGGCCGGGAGCCACCGTTTGGCCTTCAGGCCTGGAAGCAGGACCGAAGGCCTCACCCGGCGCCTGACCCGCCATCGTCGACGCTCCCGGGTCACCCGTCCCCGCATGCGTACCGTTGCCATGCCCCGCCAGGACGCAACACCCGCGAGCAGTTGAGCCCGGGAAAGACCATTGACCTGAATCAACTCTCCCTCTGAGCCACAGAGATGGTAGTGCAAGGGGACGGGGCGCCAGTGAAGAACAACCTTCCGGATGGGACGGTGGACTTCACTGATCCACTCCGCGATCTCGTCGATGTTTCCCACGGTGGCCGAAAGGGCGATGAGCTGGATGTCCCAGGGGCAATTGATGATAATCTCCTCCCACACCGTCCCCCGTCCCTCATCTCCCATGTAGTGGCACTCGTCCAACACCACGTAGGCGGTCTTCGCCAGGGTGCGGGTGTAGAGCTTGTTGCGGAGAATCTCGGTGGTCATGACCATCAGGGGGGCACCCGGGTTCACTTTAACATCCCCCGTAAGGATCCCCACGTTCTCCTCCCCAAACTGCTTACAAAAATCGGCAAACTTCTGATTGCTGAGGGCCTTGAGTGGGGTGGTGTAGGCAACGCGCCTCCCCGTGGAGAGCGCCTGATAAATGGCGAACTCGGCGATGAGGGTCTTCCCGGCTCCCGTGGGAGCAGAGACGATGACAGAGTCCCCCTCCAGGATGTAGTGGATCGCCTGCTCCTGAAAGGGGTCCAGGGGAAAGGGATAGCGGAGACGAAATGTGTCTAAAAGCTCTGTCCTCATGATCGTTCAGCCGCGGTCTAGCACCGTCCCTCCCGAGCCGCCCCGGCCAGGAGCGCAGACGTCGTATTACCCATGCTGGAGCGTGGGATTTTTGGGGTTCATTCGGCGGAAGGGACGCGAGATTTTCCGCATCTTCATTGTAGAATCGGCACAAACCCCCGTCAACGGTAAAATGGGCGGTTATTGTGCCAAAACTTCTTGGCTTTCTCTGGTGAATCTGCTATGGATTGGAGGCCATGGACTACCAGAAAATGGCAGAAAAATCGCTCCAGGGAGAGCTCCTGAGCCGAGAGGAAATGCAGGCCATTCTCGACGCCTCTGAGGAGGAGCTTCCGTCCATCCTTGAAGCAGCTCTCCTCGTTCGACACCACTTCTGGGGACGCAAGGTGCACTTGCACATGCTCATGAACGCCAGAAGTGGCCTCTGCTCCGAGGACTGCCACTACTGCTCCCAATCAGCGGTCTCGAAGGCCCCGATCGCCAGGTACCCCCTCCTTCCACGGGAGCAACTCGTGGAAGGCGCGTATCGCGCCAAGGCGGCTCGGGCCGTCCGTTACTGCCTCGTGACGAGCGGCCGCGGCCCAACGGATTGGGACATCGATCAGGTCGCGTCCATTGTCCGGGAAATTCGCGAACGGGTGGATATCAACATCTGCTGCTGCCTTGGCCTTATGACCGAGGAGCAGGCGAGGCAGCTCAAGGCCGCGGGAGTAGAACGTGTGAATCACAACCTGAACACTTCCCGGCGCTTCCACCCTGCCATCTGCAGCACTCATACCTACGACGACCGAGTCCGGACCGTCGAGAATGTTCGGCGGGCTGGCTTGAGTACGTGTTGCGGGGGGATTGTTGGGATGGGAGAGACGGATGAGGACGTGATGGATCTGGCCGTCAATCTTCGGGAACTGGATGTGGCCTCAATTCCCGTCAACTTCCTGCATCCTATTCCTGGGACCCCGCTCGAGGGATACCATAAGCTGACAGCCGAGCGCTGCCTCAAGGCCCTCTGTCTGTTCCGCCTGGTGAATCCTGCGAAAGAGATCAGGGCGGCAGGCGGCCGGGAACTTAACCTCGGGCCACAGCAACCCCTCGCCTTGTACCCTGCCAATTCACTTTTCGTAAATGGCTACCTGACCACTCCCGGCCAAACCGCCGCTGACACCCACCGCATGATCGAGGCCCACGGCTTCGAGGTCGACGACACCCTCCCGCCGTTGGCCTAGCCTAGGAGATCCCTGCCTCTGCTCCTCACTTTCCTTCTTGACAGAAGTAAGGAATCCTTGTATCCTTACTCTAGGAGGAACAGGTAATGCTGGCAAAAAAGACATCCAAGAACCAGATCACGCTTCCGAAGGCCATCGTCCAGCAACTCCCTGACGTCGAGTATTTCGAGGTCTCGCTCAGGGATGGTGCGGTGGTCCTAAAGCCGGTAATGGTAACCGCTCCAGACGAGCGGCTGAAGGCAGTACGGGCCAAAATCAAAGCCCTGGGGTTAACCGAGAGGGATGTCGAGGACGCGATCCGCTGGGCCAGAAGCCGTCGGGGCTGATGCGCGTCGTCCTGGATACGAACACCCTCATCTCGGCCCTGCTCTTTTCTGGCACGGCCTCCCGCCTGGCCCCCCTGTGGCAATCCCGACGCATCACCGTGCTGCTCTCAAAATCAATCCTTCAGGAATATCTCCGCACTCTCGCGTATCCAAAGTTCCGGTTGAGCGACCAAGGAATCAAAGGGGTGGTTGAAGAGCAGTTGCTCCCTTTCGTGGAGACGGTCCAGGTCAAGAAGCACCTCACTGTGGTCCGGCGTGACCCTGAGGATAACAAGTTTCTGGAGTGTGCCGTTGCCGGCCGGGCAAAGTATCTCGTGACGGGGGACCGGGACCTCTTGGAGCTCGGTTCGTACCGTGGCATCAAGATTCTCACCGTCGGGGAGTTCCTAAACGAGGTCAAACTTTAACTCACATCCCTTCCCCCACCACTCCCGGCCAAACCGCCGCTGACACCCACCGCATGATCGAGGCCCACGGCTTCGAGGTCGACGACACCCTCCCGCCGATATCCTAGAACCCCTTGCCAGCCGCCTGAAGGCTCCCACATCCGGGTGAAGGAGGGGAGACAACGCATCTCCTTTCCCTCACGGTACGCTCCAGATGACGTTCCCGTTTTCACGGGGGGGCCGTCTTCCCTAAGATGGACTCACAATTCCACCGACAAATTGTCTTAGTTACGTTACATAGATGTACATAATGGCGCAAAACTCCACTGCGCTTCACACTGGGCCTAGCTGGTTCCTACAACCTTTGCCTGTCATTCGCTCCCCGACTGACATGGCATCGATGTTGCTACTACGGGACAAAAGGGAGATCCAGATTTTCCCTCTGAGCATTGACTGACGGGAGGTAGCTCCATGAGAGATTCGAATGACACACGACGCTCGCCCCGTATTTCCTGTGACCTCCCCATGGAGTACCAAATCCCAGGCACCCACCCCCGAAACGGACGGATCACCAAGCTCGGGACCTTGGGGGCGCTCCTCACCACGCACGAGACGGTCCCGCTTGGGGCCGAACTGTTCCTCAGCTTTCACCTCCCGCTCAGCAAGCGCCAGATCAATACCGTCGGCAAAGTCAGATGGACGAGTCAAGGAAGGGCCGGAGTGGAGTTCGCCTACTTTGGCCTCCAGCAACGAGACGAGATCTGGAGATACTACGCGCGGCAGTCGGCCCAACAACGGCTGGCACGCTCGTAGCTAGAGGAAATTCGTGTCTTCCTACACTAATGTCCGTGGTTACCCACGCCTTGTGGCCTATCTACCCGTTCAGTGTACTTCTCTAAGCCAGGCAACGTCCCTGGCGAAGGTCATCACTGGCAAGACCAACTCCATCAGTCCCGGTGGACTGGGACTCCTGCTGCCCGAGACCATCCCCCTCAAAACCCCGGTAGTGGTCCAGGTGTGTGAAGATGAACCACTGCGCGCACTTGTCATCTGGCTTGACAAACCAACGCCAACCGGTCTGGGAACCAGCATCCCCCATGGCGTGGGCTTCGACTTTCTCGTCGACCCGGACCTGATACGCCAATGGGTGCATCACGCTACACCACAATCCCATTCCCGGGTTCCGGTCCAGTTCGACGTCGAGTTCACCCAGGCGGGGAAGGCCGGGCATGGCACTTGCCTGAACCTGAGCAAGGACGGGATGTTCATCGCAATCAACCACCCGCCCCGACCGGGGACTGAGATCTTGCTCCGCTTCAAGCTGCAAGAGTCTTCCCACACACTCTCGATCCCTGCACAAGTGGTGTGGATACGTGGGGAGAAGAATTGGCCTGGTGCCATCCACGGGATGGGGGTGGAGTTCCTTGCAGTTGACCCCTTAAAGGCTGCCCTGATCGGCAGTGTCGTCGATCGGCTTGTCGGGGAGCCTTCTCCCTCGCCGGATTCCTCCTGGTCCTTTCCGCCTTCTCGCTAGCACTCCTGGCTCGCTTTTTCTACCTTGATGATGCCGGTGGAGTGTGCAAGGAGACGGCCCAAATTCGGTTCAATTAAAGACTCCCGACCCCTTTTCTCCCTTTTCCACGGATGAGGGAATGCGGATCTTTCGACCTTCCTATGGCGTAGTGGCGTACGGCGGTGGGCCCGGGCCAGAGGTAGGCGGCCGTGGCCGACCACATTCCTTGACCAGGTTCAGTCATTAGAGTGGCGTTGACGGTCGCCGAACTACCAAAGACGCGAATATCTGCCCAAACTGGGATTATAGGCTTTATGGAAATTTGCCCTGACACCTAATTAGAACTTAGTACTTTTCGGGAGCGGCTACTTCCATTTGCGATGACCGTAGCCCCTCTTCTTCCGGTGGCCCGGAGGAGTGCAGCCCTTCTTTGCAAGGCCCGGGGGGCAGTGGACTTTATCCTTGGGGATGCGGACAATGGCAACCGGGGGCTTTGAATCGGGGATCCAGTTCCCCCCCTCGAGCCTGACCCAGGTGCCGTCGCTGAGCTTCCACTGAACCCCGCCGTGCCAGAAGATGTCATCCCCTCGGGCATAGACTCCCCATTCCTGAATGAACTGAAAACCGCTGGGTGGCTCGGCCAGGGCTTTCCCCGAAGCCAGCGGGAGAAGAAAAAGCATCATAACGATAGCGGACTGTAAACCGTTCACGTTTCTCCCTCCGACGTTAGCCGTTCTCCCGTTCCGGCAATGCCCCAGTTGGGCATCGGCGGCCGGCCCCGGTAATCTGATGTTGCAAGGGACGGGCCACGGAGGGGGCGGGCGCCTCAAACCAAGACCCCAGCAGGAGCATTAGGAGAGTCGGATTAGAGATTGGATATCCGCCTCAAGGGATGTCGGCAGATTGGGTCTGGTGGGAAAAAGGGTCGCTTACGGGAGCCTTCTCGTGGAACGGTCGAGGCGTCTCAATGCCCTGGCGGCGGCGCGGGCCTTCTTGGGTGGTCGGCGCGGATTGCCCTTCTTCAGGCGGGGAAGGGGCTCGTCCTCTTCCTCCTTGTCGGAGCTCGGAGGTGCTAGGAGTCGAGCGAGAAACTCATCGGCGGTCACGACGATGGCCCCTGTGCGAGTAGCACTGCGACGTACCTCCAGGTCATTGGAGACCACAGCGGTACCTGCACTTGCGAGTCGCGCCAGCATGTGATCGGCCCTCTCCGGAGTTTTGGAGAAGACCAGGCGCACCCTGCCGCTGCTGAATGCAGTCCCGCCCCCACGTGTGCCGTCGAATACCACGGTGAATTGGTCTCCCGAGGCGCGGGCGGCTGCGACGAGCAGACGGCAGAGCGCCTCGCGCCCGGCCTGCAGACTTTCTTGCTCGCGCGCGGCGAGTGCAGGCGCGCGGCGGATCACGTTATATCCATCCACCAGCCACCGCATAGCGGGAACATTCTAGCATACAGAGAAACACTGAGACGATGTATTACTCGGCGGGTTTTTGCAGCAGGTGCGCGGGGACCATCAGCTTTTCCAACCCCTCGAACGCCCACTCGGTCATGATCGCCAGTACGGCTGCCGGGATCGCGCCCTCCAGGATCAGGGAGGTGTCATTCAAGGCCAGCCCGGTCACGATCGGCTCGCCGAGCCCCCCGGCGCCGATAAACGCAGCCAGCGTGGCGGTGCCGATGTTAATGACGGCCGCGGTCCTGATACCCGCCAAGATCGTTGGTGCAGCCAATGGCAACTCGACATATCGGAGGCGCTGCTGTGCGGTCAGCCCAATCCCCACCGAAACTTTTTTCAGTACGGGGTCGATGGAAAACAGCGCCGCGGCGGTGTTCCTGAGGATAGGGAGCAGGGAATAGAGAAAGAGCGCCATGATGGCGGGTTTCGCGCCGATGCCGAAGAGGGGGATCATGAATGCAAGCAAGGCGATCGAGGGTATCGTCTGCAGCAATCCTGCGATGTACATCACTGGCCGCGAGATCGCGCGAACCCGGTACACCAGGATGCCAAAGGGAATGGCCACGACCATCCCTGCGATGAGGGCGATGAGAGTCAGCTTGAGATGGGTGAGCGTTCGGAAGAGCATGATGGTCCATTTGCTCTCCTCGACGCGCTGTCTTCCGGACACGAGCAGCCCCGCTTCATTTAGAAATCCGTGGGCCACCGCTGCAAAGCTCCTCCCCTCGAGGACAACCATTGCATTGAGCTTCCGCATCTGATCATCCATGATGGTCCCGGCGAGTTCGCCGAGGATCTGCTTGATCCTCCCATCCAGTTCAGCCCTGACCAGTGGTGCTGCTAGGTATTGAGGAAAATACTGCTTATCATCCTTGAGAAGGAAGAGATCGAATTTCTCGATGTCTCCATCCGTGATGTAGACATCCGTCACATCCAGCATGCTTTCCCGAATCGCCTGATAGGCAAACCCGTGCTCGATCCCCACGGGTCGCACAGCAAGATCGTACGTCCGCGCCAGACCGGGCCAGCCATCGTGCCGGTTGAGGAACTCATAACTAAATCCAAAGCGCAGACCCGGGAATCTGGCCAGATCGCTGATCTTTTTCAACCCGCGTTGCTGAGCGAGGCTTCTGCTGAGCGCGATGGCATAACTATTGTTGAACCCAAATGAGCCGAGCAGTTCCATCTCAAACCGCCGCTTCAGGATGCCTCGTAGGTCGGCATCGGAGACCCGACGAGGCAATTTCAGAATTGCTTCCGCCAGCGTTCCGGAATACTCCGGATAGATGTCGATATTGCCATTTTTGAGCGCTTCAAAACAAATGAGCGTCCCGCCGAGTCCGAACTTTCGCTCAACCCGGAAGTCCCGGTCCTCGAGCAGCTGGGCGATGATCTCGGCCAGGATATACCCCTCATTGAAATGCTTGGATCCGACCACAACGGTTTGGACCCCCGCAGCATTCGCCCCTCCAACGAGGAAAAACAAGGTCATCGGCAGGATGATCAGGGCACGCATGTCGACACTACGCATCAGGTCTCTAGTTGAGACTGAAAAAAACTGCGGATGAATTCGTTTGCCGGATTTTCCAATATTTCTACGCATGTCCCGTGCTGCACGAGGCGTCCCTGGTCCAGGATCACGAGGCGCTGCGCCAGCTTCAGCGCCTCCCGAAGGTCGTGGGTCACGAGGATAATCGTTCGTGCTTCGGATCGCTGCAGATGTAGAAACTCCCGCTGGATTTCGTTGCGGGTAATGGGATCGAGCGCTCCGAAGGGTTCATCGAGAAGAAAGACCTGGGGATTCAATATCATGGCGCGACAGAGTCCGACACGCTGCTGCTCTCCACCGCTCAGCTCATGGGGGTACCGCTGGACATAGGAGAGCGGCAAATTGACCAGCTCCATGAGTTCCTCGGTCCGCGCCTTGATGCGCTCTGCATCCCATTTGATTAGCCGTGCGAGCAGGGTAATATTTGCTTCAACCGTGAGATGCGGAAAGAGGCCAGTCCCTTGGACCGCATAGCCGAGTCGCAAGCGGAGTTCGGGGAGACATTGATAGTCGATGGGCTTTCCGAAGACGGCAACGGTGCCGTGGTTCGGCCTCACCAGCCCGTTGATCATTTGCAGCAGCGTTGATTTCCCGCTGCCGCTCGGGCCGACCACCGCCGTGGTCACGTCGTCCGTGAAGGTAAGCTCAATATCCAGAAGGGCTTGCTGGTCGCCGTAAAACTTACTGATGTTTTCGAGCGTGATTTGTGACATCCAATGACCGAAAGGCTATTGCCCGCGCGCGCGGCTGCGAACCACCTCATCTTGCACAGGTCCGAAAGCCTGCCATGACGTCCCGCCGGTCCGGGGTGTAGTAGGTCCGCCAGGTGTTCCGGATCATGCGGGAGCGGGTTATCCAACTGCCGCCCCGCAGAACCTTGTGCGTCCAAAACCACGGCTCCGAATACTCCTTGTACGGGTCGGCCACAAACCCGGGATAGGGGCCGAAATCGTTGCTCACCCACTCCCAGACATTACCGATCATCTGCCGACAACCGAAGGGGCTATCGCCCTCGGCCAGGGCGCCCACGTCTATGCACCCTCCCGCACCGCCGTCGACGTTGGCCCGGCCGGCGAAGGTCGGCTCATCACCCCACGGAAATCTCCGTTTGTGCTGGGTGATCCCACGGCCGTCAGCCGTTGGCTCCCCGCTCGCTGCCACTTCCCATTCGGCCTCGGTCGGCAAACGACGCCCTGCCCACTGGCAGTAAGCCTCAGCCTCATACCAGTTGACGTGAATAATAGCGTGGTGCTCTTCCAAGGAAACAATCTCGTCATAGCTTCGCCGGTACCCGCGGCCGTCGGAACCACGCTGCCAATAGACCGGACGCTCGGCCCCGAGTTTCTCTCGCCAACGCCACCCGTTTTCACTCCAGAACTCCCGCCTGAGGTATCCTTTGTCTTCGACGAAGGCCACATACTCGCCGTTGGTCACCGGCGCCCGAGCGATGCGAAAGGGCTGAATCTCGACGGGATGCGCCCACTTCTCGTTGTCAAACACAAAGGGGAGATCCGGCGTCGCCCCGAGGAGGAAGGTCCCACCGGGAATCTCCACATCACCTGCGAGCGGGCCACCACCGGTCTGGGCACCCTCTTGGGTCAGCGCGGGGAAGCGGGGGCGCGGGTATGCCAGGGTCTGCCGGGCGTAGATAAATGCTTCATCATGCATGTCCTCATGGAAAAGGCCCAGATGGTAGAAGTAGGCCTCCTCCGCTTCCAGGGTAATCGTCCTGAGCCGCTCGAGCAGTCGGTTGAGGACCTCTCGCATGTAGGCTAACGTTTCCTCTCGCGATGGCAGGGGCAGATCCCACCGGGTGTCGTGCGGAATCGCGATGGAGTCATAGAGCGCATCGGCATCCGCTCGAATCGGTAGGGCTTTGCCGCGATGCCGCAAGACCCACTTTTCCTGGAACCACGCCACGTGCCCGATCTCCCACAATAAAGGATTCACAATCGGGAGACGGGGGCCCATCAACTGCTCATCGGTCAGGTCCGTAACCAGCGCGAGGGTCCGTGATCGGGCATCAACCAAGGTGCGAGTCAGTTCGGAAGCATTTGGATGGACATTCATGCGTCCCTCCACTTCTTATCAAACGTCTCCATGCCGGCCGGGCCGCCCGCCTAAGCCCAGACCGCCTCGGCCGTTTTCACGAGCACCCGCAGCTTGCGCTTCTGATCCTCTACAGAGATCCAGTTGCCGATGACCGAGCTGGAAAACCCACACTGGGGGCTGAGCGCCAGCCGATCGAGGGGGAAAAAGCTACTGGCTTCCCGAATGCGCGCCGTCAGCTCCTCCCGAGTCTCCTGGCGGCCGGTTTTCGTCGAGACCAACCCCAGGACAACGATCTTATCCTCAGGGACTTCCCTGAGCGGTTCGAAAGAGCCAGAGCGGGCGTCATCGTACTCCAGCAACAGTCGTTGGGCGTGGATGTCAGTGAAGATGCGCTTGGCGATGGGCTCGTACCCCCCCACGGCCAGCCACCGGCTGCCCTGGTTGCCTCGTCAGAGATGGAAACCAAATGTCACCTCCGGAAAGTCACCCATCACGGCATTGTCCATCTCGACGCCCTGTTTCAGCCAGCGGTCCAGACTCCACCCTTGCGACTCGTAGAAGGCGCGGGTTTTCGGATCAACCAGTAGGGCATAATGTGGCGCATCGAGCTGGATATAGGTCGCCCCCAGTCGGACCAGCTCGGCGACCTCCTCACGCAGGATCTCTGTGACATCGGCCAGAAAATCATCGAGGGTGGAATAAACCTCGCGAGAATGTTCAGGCGACCAGAAATTCGCCCACAGGCTCGGGCTCGGAATCGTGACCTTGGGGATTCGCGTCGTGCGGGCGCGCAGATATGAAAACTCCTCCACACAGAGGTGGCGCCGCCGGTTGAGTTTCTGAATGGCCCCCAAGGAAGCCGGCCGTTCGAGATGCATGTCCCCGACTCCTTCACCGCCATGCCAATCGCCCCACAGAAAGGCCTCGGGAGGGCATTCGCCGAAGCCATCGACGGCCGCCGTCATCTGGCTCTGGAACGACTGGCGGCGCATCTCGCCATCGGTCACCACTTCAAGACCAGCCTCCTCTTGAAGCGCCACCGCCTCATCGACGGCCCGATCCTCGATGGCTTTGAAGGCCGATGACGTGATGGTGTCGCTGGCGAAGTCCTGCTGGGCTTTCAGCAGCCATGGAGGACGGAGTAGGCTCCCGACGACATCGGCACGGCTCGTGATCATGGTCCTTGCGATCGAGCTGAAATTGCGAAATGCCACTCTGAGTAGATGATTTTACTGCACGGATTCGGAAAGGGAAAGGGCAAAGAGGTGGTCATGATCCGTATCCCATCGCACGAGCTGAAGCCCGGCCTGGGCGAGCATCGTCTCCACCATCTCACGGGTATATTTGCAACTGATCTCTGTTCGGATCGATTCGCTTTCCGCAAAGTCCACGGCGAGATCAAGGGCATCGATCCACACCTGATGAGATTCGCGGGCCACGAGGTGCATTTCGATCCGTGACGCCTCCCTGTTGTAAAACGCCAGGTGCTCGAACCGATCCGGGACGAAATTGGCATCCAGATGCCGATTGATGACAGAAAGAATGTTCCGGTTAAAGGCGGCGGTGACACCGGCCGCATCATTGTAGGCCCGCTCCAAGAGGCTCACGTCCTTGACGAGATCCGTCCCAATCAAGAACCGATCCTCCGGAGTCAGCAAGCGACCCACATTTCGCAGAAACGCGGTGGCTTCATCGGGGGTCAGGTTCCCGATGGTCCCCCCCAAAAAGATAATCAAGCGAGGTCCCCCTTCCGGGAGGGTCGCGACCGGGTGTTCGAAGTCACCGATCACCCCGTGGACCCGCAATCCCGGATAATCATCACTGAGCGTATGGGCGGTCTGCCGGAGTATATCTTCGCTGATGTCGATCGGCACATAGAGACCTAACAGGCCGGCGTGTGCCATCGCATCGAGGAGGATGCGGGTCTTGCGGGAGCTGCCCGAGCCGAATTCGACCAGGGTCGTGGCTCGACACGACGCGATGACCTCATCGGCGATCTGTTCGAGTAACGCGCGCTCGGTCCGGGTCGGGTAGTACTCGGGAAGCTCGCAGATTTGCTCGAAGAGCTCTGCACCTTGTGCATCGTAGAAGTACTTCGGTGACAGTTCTTTGGGTGTCTTGGTCAGTCCCTGTCGGACATCATCGGCTAGATTGGTAAACGGGTCTCCAAGCGTCCCCTGGTGGCCGATATGAATTTTGGGTTTTCGCTTCGGTGGCGTCATCGTCCTCCTAGATCGGTTCACGGTTCACAGTCTAGCGTCCGGAGTCCAACGTCCGAGTCACCAGGAGTGCGGAGGGACCTTCCTCGGCGGCGCCAGATTCTCGGGGGACTTCACGCGCAAAGGCCACGTTACGCACGCCTAGACGTTGTAGTCCGTCGATGCGGGCCACCCCCGCCTGCGCTGCGCTTCGGCGGCGGGACCCCGGCCGCCGCAAGCCAGATGTCGCCTGCCTCGGAAGGGACCCCCTCCGCGCTCTTGCCTGTCAGTCGTCGGACTGGAACTCACGGAAATTCGAATTTCGAAATTCCAAATTGCAAATTCCCTCGGTCATCGGTCGTCGGTCATCGCTAAACTAGGTGGTGTCGGAGCTCACGCAGATCATCCAGCAAGAGATCAGGTCCCGCCGCTTGGAGAACCGCGACCGGTCGCAGGCCGTACGTCACCCCGACGCTATAGATTCCAGCTTGTTTTGCCATTTCGATGTCCGCGGGGCTATCCCCCACCACGGCCGCCAATCGACCCTGGACTCCAGTGGCGCTGAGGATCTTCCTGGCCGGCTCTGGATGCGGTTTCCGTTCGACAGTGCTGTCCCAGCCCAATACGAACTCAAAGTGCGACTCGATCTCGAGCCCCGCAAGGATGCGCAGGGTGAAATCCAGGGGTTTGTTGGTCACGATCGCCTTTCGCTTCCCCTGGAAATGTTCGAGCGTCTCCCGAACTCCAGCATACAGCCGAGTCTGATCGAGCAGGTGGACCGCGTAATACTCTCGAAAAAGCGCGACCCCCCTCTCTACGATGTCCTGATGGTGGGGACCGAGTGCCCGGCTGAGGAGGGTGTGGACACCATCCCCGACGTACTGGCAGACCTGCTCCATCGAAAGAGGGGGAATTTCAAGTCTCTGGAGGGCATTGTTGACCGCTGCCATGAGGTCGGCCCGCGTGTCGGCGAGCGTGCCATCCAGATCGAAGATCAACACCTCCACGTGCCTGGGCTTCAATCCCCCCTCCGGTCGGAGAGATAGACCTCAAGGCGCCGAACCGCTTCCCGGATGTTTTCGAGCGAATTGGCGTACGAAAAGCGGATATGTCCTTCGGCCTCGCTCCCGAAGTCGATCCCCGGGGTGACCGCCACCTTGGCCTGCTCCAAGATCTCAAAGGCGAGCCGATACGAGTCGTTGGCGAACGCGGTCGCATCGGCCAGGACGTAAAATGCGCCTTGAGGCTCCCGGGAGATGGTGAAACCGATCCGCCGCAGGGCTTCAACCACGTACCGGCGCCGCTCGTCATAGATCTGCCGCATCCTTTCCACCTCGGCCTGGGCCCCTTTCAGTGCGGCGATCGCGGCTCGCTGGACAAAGTCGCTGGCAGAAATGAAGAAGTTTTGATGCATCTTCTGCAGCGGTCGCGTCAGCACTCGGGGCAGAATGGCGTATCCCAGTCTCCAGCCGGTCATGGCGTAGGCCTTGGAAAAGCCGTTCAACACCACGGCGTGATCGGTGTACTCCAGAATCGAATGCTCCTCCCCCTCATACGTCAAACCGTGGTAAATCTCGTCAGAGACGATCAACAGACCGAGATCGGACAGGCTCTTGAGTACCGCCTCCGGAAGGACAGCCCCGGTAGGGTTCGCCGGAGAGTTGATCAGCAGGGCCTTACTCCGCCCGCCGATTTTCTCTCGAACCGCCCGGGGGTCGAGCTGAAACCCATCTCGCTCTCGGACTGAGACAAAGGCTGGCTGGCCGCCAGCAAATCGGATGAAGTTGGGATAGCAGGCGTAGTGGGGATTGCTCAGGATGACCTCGTCCCCGGACTCCAGGATCGCCGAGAAGAGGAGCCACATGGCGGGCGAAGTCCCGGTCGTGACAAGGATCTGTTCTGGCGAGACCTGGACCCGGTATCGGCTGGCGTAGTGTTCGGCTATAGCCTCTCGGAGTTCCCAGATCCCGAGACTGTGCGTGTATTTAGTCCGCCCCTCCTGCAGGGCCTTCAGCGCCGCCTCCTGGACGCAGGCGGGGGTGGGAAAGTCGGGTTCGCCCAGCTCCAGATGGATGATGTGTTCCCCCTGCCTCTCGAGCTCCTGAGCGCGCTCCAACACCTCCATCGCAATGAAAGGGGAAATGGCCTCCGCCCGACCTGCACTCCGAACCATCGTTATACCCTCTCCAAGAAGCGCCACGGAACCGGAAGAGGGATGAGCACCCCCAGTTCGGACATCTTGAGAAACTGCTCGAATCCCTCGAGGTGTTTCGGGGTGAGATCGAAGGAGAGCTGCTTGCGAAAGTAATTCACGCAGGCCTCTTCGCTAATGCCGACCCGCGCATGGAGAGCAGCACTGAGTGTCTCGGCCCGCCCCAGGCTATATGCCTTGGAAGCCAATAGCGCTCGATGAAGCGCCCGGGTCCCTTCAGGATCCACCTCGTAAAAGGCCTCTCGCACGGCCCAGAGGGCAAAGACGAACGGGAGCCCGGTGAGTTCTTTCCACCCCTGCCCCAGATCCAGTTGGTGCGGATACCTGCGTGCATGACCCGCCCTCAGCGCCGGATCGCCGATGAGGAGACCAGCGACCACCTCTTCGGGAAGAGCCTCGGGCACGTCCCCCCGAAGGTAGACCGGGTGCACCCCGTAGCCTCTCTCCAAGATTAGGCGGAGCAGATAGACAGAGGTCAGAGATTCTTGGGTGACGAGAACCTTTTCTCCATTTAGGTCTTTGAGGGGCAAACGACTCAGGCACTGCACACTCCCGACCGCGCCGTCACAGGAGATGGCCAGGTCTGGGAGAAGTCGATACCTCTCGGGGGCCTGGGCATAGGCCACCGAAGAGATCACCGAGATATCGAGGTCTCCCTGCTCGAGCATTCGATTGAGTTCCGCCGGCGTCCCCTCGACAAGATCGCAAGCAGCCTCAATAGCCCCCTCTTCGATCCCGTAATAGACCGGCTCGCTATTGATGTAGCGGACCTTTCCGACCCGAGGTCGCCTCACGTTTCCTCCCGCTCGAACAACGAAACGCCGTCCACCATGGTCAGCCGCACCTTTTCTGGACTGGCCTCGTCGAGCAGATACTCATATGGGTCCGCTCCTGCCTTGCCCAGCGTCACGGCTGTGAGATCAGCTCGCTTTCCAGGTTCCAGGGTCCCTATCTCTCGATCGAGACCTAAGGCCTGCGCCCCCCCCAAGGTCGCCATGGTGATCCACTCTTCCGGGGAAAGAAGACCACCATGCGCCCGATGAGCAAAACGGACCTCATCCCAGAGACTGAGACTCTGGTTGCTGGCAAGCGAATCGGTGCCCAGGCCCGTCGGAATTCCACGATCTAGAAGTGCCTTCAGCGGCGCCTGGCCGACCCCGAGATGCGCATTGGACCGAGGGCAGTGGGCGACCTTTACATCGCTCTTGGCCAGGATGTCGAGGTCCTCCTCCGTCAGGTGGACGGTATGAATGAGGAGACACTCCGGATCTAACACCCCCAAGCCGTGCAGATAGGTCACTGGACTCGTCCCGAGTGTCGGCGGTGGAAGCTCGCCCCACCCGGTGGCGGGTAGGAGACGCCTTCGAATCTCTCCGGTGCCCGACCGGAGGTACTCGATCTCAGCGGGACTCTCGGCGGCATGGATCGCCATCTTGAGACGGGCGCGCTGCTGGAACTGTCGACACAGCTGGAACAGCTGGGGCGAAACGCTATAGATGGCATGAGGGGATATTCCCACATCAAGAGGATTCCCCCGGGCCTCCTCCCGCATAGCCTCAATATGCGCAAAGGGCATTTCACTGATTGCTTCGGCGCGGGTACCGTCCAGACCGATGATCTCCCGGTACACCACCCCCCGGAGACCACTCCGTTTGAGCCCCATAAAGCTCGCCCCAATCGAGCTGACGTCCCCCACGCAGGTGGTGCCCGACCGGATCAATTCAGCGATCCCCTCCTCGACGGCGATCACGTACGCCTCCCAACCGAGGCCCTGCTTCCGTTCCAGAAGCATCAGGACCCAATCCACGAAAGAATGACCCGGATGAACCTGTCCCCGAAGGACGCTGAGTTCAAGATGCGTGTGGACGTTGACGAGGCCGGGGAGGAGGATCGCCTCGCCCAGGTCCCGCCTCGTCGCTTCGGGATGGTCTTTCAGCAGGAGCGCCCGTGGCCCGACAGCCCGGATGCGGGACCCTTCAATGAGGAGGGCGCCGTCACGGATTGCGGGTTGATTGACCGGGAGGACGTATCGGGCAGTGAGGATGAGCATACTATCGTGTCGCCGAGAGCTGACGCCACCACTCCTCGGCCCGGGCAAACTCCTCCGGCGTGTTCACGTTGAACAGGCTGAGCCCTTGGGGATCGTGGGGGTGCAGTTCCTCTCGGTCGACCCGCCGGACCCGGACGTGGGGAAAGAACCGGGAGATTTTAAGATTGCCGGATTGAATCAGGCGCTCCATCTGATGGAGACAAGTCTTAGCGTACAACGCGTACAATGGCTCCCAGTCATCCGTATACGGGATGACCGCGTCCCAGCCCTCGGTGAGGGTGGCAAGGTACCGGATCAGGCCAGGGTTGAAGAAAGGCATATCGCACGCCATGACAAAAGCCCACGGGTGGCTGGCGACGGCGGTTGCCGTATAGATACCGCCCAGAGAGCCCTTACCGGGGATCAAGTCCGGGACCACCCGTACGCCTAGGTTTTCGTAGAGGTCCGGCGTATTGGCTACGATGATGACTTCTGGGAAGATCTGCTGAAGGCCATCGACCAATCGGTCGATGAGACGCTTTCCCCCGATTTCCAAGACCGCTTTGTTGCGCCCCATCCGGGTCGACTTCCCCCCGGCCTGGATTACCCCGCTGATCGTCATTGCCTCTGCCATCCCTGGGGAAACAAGCTCGCGGGCACTCGAAATCCCGAGCACCCGCGAGCGGCTCAGACCGGCCAGGGCCCAGAGGGAATGGTCGGCTATGTCTCGTCCTCGACGTCGTCCGTCTTCTCCACCTGGTCGAGACCCACCAGTTCCCCTTCGACCTGCTCCGGGCCCTCTGCTTCTTCCTTTACTTCCTCCTTTACTTCCTCGGCTTCCGCCTCGCCAGGGGCCACAGCCTCGAGCTCCGGGACCTCCTCTATTTCCGGCTCTTCAGTCACGACCCCCCCAGGGGCGATCTCCCGGAACCACATCGGTTTCACCGCCTCGGCAAAGGCTTCCGCCTGGGTCACTTCCTCCAGCGGTTTGACTTCGTACTTAAGCCGCCCCGCCGCCAGCTCATCCAGGGC
>JAPUFX010000128.1 GCA_027293415.1 Candidatus Methylomirabilota bacterium | reverse complement strand
TGCGCGATTCTGAGGATTGCGAGCCGGACACGGGACCAGCGGCTACTCACGGCCTTGAGGATGGTGGGCCAGACTCTCAGCCTCCGAAATCTGGGCAGCAGTCATTTTCTTGGCGAGCCTATCGCGGGACGCGATGGCCGGTTTGAAGCCCCCCTTGATAGCAAGACTCAACCACATGTAAGCTTGAACGTGATTCCGTGGAACGCCCTCACCTCTGGCGTACATCTTCCCGAGGTTGTTCTGGGCCCAGGCGTCGCCCTGCTCAGTGGCCATCCGGTACCACTTGACCGCTTGAGTATAATCCCGCTTTACGCCGCCCTCGCCCTTCGCGTACATCCAGCCGAGATTGAACTGAGCTACGATATGGCCTTGCATAGCAGCAACCTTCAATTCCCGTAGAGAAGAGTGAGGAGTGCCGTAGTCCTGCCGGCGCAAGGCTGTTGGGCCTACTTCACGCTTCTTCTTGGCCTCCCCGGCTGCTGTCTCTTTGAGGCCGGCAGCAGAATGGAAGTCGGCCTCGTTGAACTGCAGGGTCCACTTGGTGGCGTAAGGATCCACCAAGAGGGTCCGGTCGTACCACCCGACCGTCCGCGTGCCGAACTGTGTGTCCACATACGCCCAGGCGATCACCCGATGGGCGGTATAGTTGAGGCTGTGCTGCCGTGTCTCCTGGGGATTCAACACGATGCCGGGTCTGCTCTGCAGGGCCTGCGGGTCAGCATCGACGAAGACTTCAACCCGCCATCGTGTGCCGTTGACGAACTGGCCCGTCGTGGGACCCAAGAAGCTTGGGGGGACCGCCTCCGGGGTCCGCGCACAGCCGCTGAGCAATGCCGCGGCGATGAGCAGGATAAACACAAATGGTTTTGGGTCTCTTTTCACCTTTTATTCACATTACCGCGACGGCTTGCCTTTTGGCGATGGAGAGCTAAGTCGCAATGATCATTACGACTGATGCAGTTTAGCGGTTGCGATCGCCCAGCATCGACGGAAACTCCCCGTCAAAGGCGCGCTCAACCACACCGACTCTGCCGCGATTATGGCTAGGATAGGTGCTCTTGTTTGTTTTTACAAGGGGGTGAATATGGGCACAGTCCCAGCCCCCTAGACTGTATACCCGAAATTGTGCCCTTGAGAGGAAAAATCCCACGAGACCCAGCGAAAGCCAGAAACACCACGGGCGCCGAGGTTGCCCCGACGCCCGTGGGATTCTTATCGTCCGTATGGACTACTTACGCACTCCCTGGCTCCCCATGAAAGTGTGGTGCTTTCCCCTGCCGCGATACCCGCCGGTCGATCCCTTTCCGCCGATCGAGGGCAACAGGCTGCTGAGCTTTCCGCCGTTCTTGGACCCGCCGGTCGATGACGGCCTGCTCCCCTGGTACATGGAAGATCGCAGCCAGGTCCTGCCGGAGAGAGGCAAACCGGCGGACGACGACGTCATACGTAACATCTTCATAGCGTTTGAGGTGGTCAATGGTCCGCCGTTGCTCTTGAAAGCCCTGATAGATCGTCTGCAGGACGGGTGACGCCGATCCCGAAAACATGGCCGATCTCCTCTCCCGAGACCGCAGGACATTCCAGAAGGTCCTGAGTGTCATGAGTCGTTCGCTCCAATCTCGCCTCGGGGCAGGATTGTTGTACGGGTTTACGAAGAAGGGGTCGCGATTTTACTGGGACGCCCCTCCCGCTGGTTTGAAGCTTCCCGCCAGTTCGTCACTGCCTCCTCTCCCGCGAAACTTCAGATCCTCAACATATCTAACAGCGTCCCCTTCTTTTGCCTTGAGGTAGAAGGCGTGGAGCGAAATTCCTTTTGCTCGGTTAACGATAGCCTTGGGGACCGCGACGGATACATACGCCTCGGCCCCGGGCCGGAGGTACTTGGGCGACACAGGAAGCCTGAACTGCTGGATCGGTCCGTTGGTTCCCATGATCTCCCCCTGGAGGACAACGTCTGAAAGGGTCTCACGACCTCGGTTGGTCAGGCGCAGGACGATGGCCCGAGGGCTCCCTTCCCATTCCACCATCCCGGCACGTTCCACTTGGAGTCTCCCTATTCCCCGGAGGAGGCGGGCATGCGTTGCCTGAAACCGGGCCTGCGTCGGCCGTGGCTTCATGGGAAAGGCATAAACCAAGCGTTGGGGAACTGGATCGGCAACCGGGTAGCCCGTAAACTTCTCCACGAAGAGTTGGACCTCGAGGCGGTGCGCCTCTGGCAGGATTGTCGACGGAATTCGCGCCCGGAAAAACTCCACGGTCCCCCGTTCCAGGCGGAACAGCGTCAACAAGGGACGGACGAGGCCGATCCGCCTGCCGTCGTGATCAAATACGTGCACTTCGGCGCGATTCAGGTCCCAGCGTTTGACCGAGGCGTTCTCTAATTCATAGATTATCAAGAGCCCTTCCGCCTGCGATTCTCGCCTGACCTCCCTGACACGGATGTTCGCGGGTTCGCGCGTTGTGTCTGCGCTCCTGGACTGTGCCGCCATCCCCGTTTGGAGCCCCAGCGTGCCCAAGAACAGCAAGCCGATGATAGTCCCCATCAGCGTTCGCATCGCTTCACCTCCCCGTGAAAGGACGAAATCCCCGTGCTGACTATTGGCGCCACTTATCGGGCGAGTGCGTCCTCTCGATAAAGGATGGCAGCCCCCTGGAAGCAGTGACGGTGGCCCGGAGAATGAAACATAGTTTCCGCGTTAACTACATGTCAATATGCAGTTTTTGCATGCATGCATTCAGGTGGTGTAACAGATACGACCAGGCTGGTTTTTTAATGGCTTAGGGACAACCGAAGAGGGGTGCACAAGGGCCTTGTGGCTCCTGTCGGGGGGCAAATCCGTTGAGTTCAGGCCTCAAAATTCAGCCCGCGTCGAAACTCGTTTCATCGGGTGGAACTCGGAAAAAAGGGAAGCGATGTCTCCGGTGGGATCGACCAGGTCAGAAGCTATCCGTGTCGAGGCTGGCCCCGAACAGGTGAGAGCTACTTCAAATTGACGGTGACGGTGACCTGGGCACTCAGTGTTGCGATATATTCCCGATACAGTGCAATCGCTTTTTCTTCCGTCACCTTCTGTCTTACTTGATCTTGTGCTTCCTCATAGGAGAGATGCTTGGCCTCTTTTCGGTCTTCCACCTTAATGATGTGGTAGCCGAACCTGGTCCGCACCGGATCGCTGATCTCGCCGGCTTTGAGTTTGAAGGCAGCATCTTCGAAAGGCTTCACCATTTTCCCCCGACCGAGATAGCCGAGGTCGCCTCCCTTCTCTTTCGTCGGACCCTCAGAAAACTCCTGTGCCAGCTTGGCGAAATTGTCTCCATTTTTCGCCTTAGTCAACACCGCATTCGCCCGGTCCTTTGCCTTGTGGTCGTCTTCAGGGGATGCATCAGCAGCTACTCTAAATAAGATATGCCTGGCGTGTACCGCTTCTTCCTGCACGTAATCATCTTTGTGTTCCTGGAAGAAGGACTGTGATTCCTCTGGAGAGACAGAGACTTTTTGCGAGACCTCCTCATCGATGATCTGTTGGCGCAACAATCCCTTGTGGATATTGTCACGCAGTTTCTCCGCTGTGATCCCTCTGGAATTCAGGGCTTGGTTGAAGGCCTCTTCAGAGGGGAAACGGTCCCGGATGTTCTTGAAGCGTTCATCGACCATTTCTGGGGTCACTCGCATCTTCTGTCTTTCCGCTTCCCGCATCAACAATTCTTCGTCAATGATCTGTTCCAATATCTGTTTTCGGACTTTTTGCGCGTCGGGATCATCCTGGACCTTCTCAAATGGGACCCGGGTGCGAGCATGAAATTCGTTGTCCAGCTCCTGGTAGGTGATGGTTTTTCCGTTCACCTGAGCGGCAATTTTCTGCTCTGGGGAAGGGGGTGTTTGTGCCGACAGGGACCCCTGGAGGGAAAGTATCGTTGCGAATGGCATGGCAAGAGAGAGAACAATAATCCAACGCCTCATTGTTTCCCTCCTGTTGGGTGGTAAGAACCGGTGATCCCAGAAAACACTTGCCACTTTCTGCATATGTTCGTAAAGGGTGTTTGCAGAAGCCGCACTGTAAGCATTTATGAGAGGGGTGCTGGTGATCTAATAATTATAGAGTAGATGGGTATGTATGTCATGTACCCGTTGCAAATCCAGGGCCAAGCCACACCCTTGCCCAACCCCTCCGTCTCGGCCTGGCGCGATTTCTCTTTTGATTTCAAAAGCAGGACGCCTTCCCAGGAGGAAGGATGGCCCGGAAGCCGTCTACAGGAGAAGCCTTAAGTAGTGAGGATCCGCTTCCTAGGCAAAGGGTAGTAGGTCTGGCGACAGGCGCAGGTAGTCCCGAACTTTCCGCACGCCCGGAACAGCTTCGGCGGCGACGCGCAGGGCCCGCTGTTCCTCCTCGAACCGCACCAGACCCCAAAGGTGGACGATGCCGTGACCCACCATGATGGACAAGGACGCGGCGTCTGCCCACGGCTCCTGGAGGTAAATAACTGTGCGATGCCGAGCAAACGTGGCTGAAATCGGTCGCGGTTTGGCTAATCCCAGCGACGTCTAATGCGCCAGCGGTCACCTTCTTTCGGTCAGCTCCAGGCGGTACACCACCAGATCGTGGTACTTCCCCGCACGATCGAGGATGTTCCGCTCGAACATGGCTACCTGCGTGAACCCTCGTGCCCGGAACACCCCGATGGCACCCTGATCATCGGCCGGAATCTCTGCGTACAGACCCTCGAGACCTTCCTTCCTGGCGATGGCCGTCAAGTCGTCAATCAGGTGCGAGGCAAGTCCTTTATGCCGGAAGTCGGGATCCACAACGACGCGCACGCTACCCAGATGTCGCCGCCACCCCTCCCTCCGGCGGTGAAATGATGCATCGGCGATTATTCGCCCATTCGCCTCAACGACGAGTGGCAACACCCGACTGTAGTTCAGGGTCTCAACCCAACCGTCGATCGTCCGGATATCGGTTACGTCGTCCTTCAGGAAGTACAGCTCTTCCTCAGGAATGTGCTTGAAGAAAAGCGCCAGCTTATCCCGGTCCTGCTTTACCATGGGGCGTACGGTGACCTTGGTCCCATCCTCGAGGACCCAGCTCTTGGGGAAATCCGCTAATAACGCTTCTATCCGTAGCATGATACACCTCCTTCCTGCTACCGGAATGGCCTCCCCTGGATCCCTGTAGACTCATCCAAATTACTTAAAATCAGCAAGGCGGGTGCCACTGGAAGGAGTCCTATCCTCCGAGAGGTAACTCCCCGATTCTTCAGCTAAAGAGTGGAGAAAGATGCGTTGCGGAGGGGAAATCTTTTACGTCAACTGAGGCACGGCTGCCCCAGGACCAACGGAGGCGAACACAAATACTCTGCAATTAACTGGGACAGTCGTGCCCCACGTCTTGAAGTTGTCCCAGGTTACACACCTTCGTTGCTCAGGGCAGGGTAAGCAGGGAGAGAAGACCGATCAGCCATCCAAAGGCTGAGAAGTAGACTTGGGGATCTCGAGAAGAGGCAGGAGAATGCGGAAGGTGCTCCCGCGACCGACTTCGCTTTTGACCTCGAGACTGCCTTCGTGATCCTGCACGATGCGTGAGGTGATCGTCAGGCCAAGCCCCATCCCCTCACCACTCGATTTGATCGTGAAAAAGGGCTCGAAGATCCGGCTGAGATGCTCCCGGGCAATGCCCACGCCGGTGTCCGAAACGGCAATTTCCACGGAGTCCTTCTGACGCAACCGGGCTTTGACGGTGAGAATCCCTCCCTCCGGCATCGCCTCGGCTGCATTGGTGATTAGGTTAAGCAGCGCCTGGCCGAGGAGCCG
Source organism: Candidatus Methylomirabilota bacterium (assembly GCA_027293415.1). Taxonomy (NCBI): domain Bacteria; phylum Methylomirabilota (SeqCode); species Candidatus Methylomirabilota bacterium. The sequence goes on along the minus strand of JAPUFX010000128.1, from coordinate 4,699 downwards.
GGGATCGGCCGAGAGGGGAGGGAGGTGTGGGTCCAGGATCACCTTGACGTGAACCTTCCGGGACGCCAGGTTGAGGTCAAGGGGCTTGAGTGTTTCCTCGATCAGGGGGTGGAGCTCGACGAGCTCCCGCTTCAGCGGCAATGGACGACCGAGCCGCCGGAGGTCCTGTGCGATCCGCCCGCACGTGTCGGCATACTTCTCAATCAGCTCGAGGTCGTGATACACGTCGCTCTGGGGATCGGTCCGCTTGAGAAGGAGCTGGGCACAGGCCAGCACAACGCTGAGGGCATTGTTCAGCTCATGGGCCACTCCGGCGGCCACGCGCCCTAACATGGCAAGCCGCTCCGTCTGCCGTTCGACGGTGATGTCTTTGAACGTAACGACCACACCCACGAGTTCGCCGTGTTCGCGAATGGGAGTGCTGATATACTCCACCGGGAAGCTCGTGCCGTCCTTTCGCCAGAATACTTCGGTGTCCATGCGATGGACGGCTCTATCCTTCAACGCAGCGTAAATTGGACACGCTGCCTCGGGGTAGGGGGTACCGTCGGGTTGCGAGTGGTGCAGGATCGCGTGCATGGGGCGGCCGATCAGTTCCTCGATCTCCCATCCAATCATTCTTGCGGCAGCCGGATTTACAAAAGTGGCGTTTCCCTCTGCATCGAGTCCATAGATACCTTCGCCCGCCGAAGTTAAGATCAGCTCGGACTGATGACTGAGCCGTTGCAGCTCTGCCTCGGCCCGCTTGAGTTCGGTGACATCGCGAAGAACTGCCAATGTGGCTTGTTGTCCGTGGTAGCTGATGGGCACAGAAGAAGTTTGGACCGTCCGCACTTCTCCGTCGAGCCTGGTGATCCGGTATTCGTAGACGCTGGGCGCAGGACGGCCCTGTTGTCGCGCTAACGTTCGCTCGGTCACCAGCTGCCTGTCCCCGGGTACGATGAATTGGTCGAGGGATGTTCCCAGAACCTGGACCGGGCTGGAAAGTCCGTGGAGCTCCAGAAAGGCTTTGTTCACGAAGACTCGCCTTGTTTCCACGCTAATCACGATCGCGTCGGCCACGTTCTCAACTACAGCCCTGTAATGCTCCTCGCTCTCGCGCAGTGCCTCTTCGGCTTCTTTGCGCTTGGTGATATCGATGAAGGTCGCGATGATGCTTTTTAATTTACCATCGGCCGAGAACAGGGGTGCCCCGGAGACGACGACATTGCACCTCCCGCCATGCTTCCCTTCGATTTCGACTTCGTAGACTGAGGCGATGCCCAGCCGGTGCTTGGCATGTTCGTCCGCAATCCGGTCGAGGCTTGTATGGGTGAAAAAGGAGTGGTAGGTTCTGCCCGCGACCTCTTCGGGTTCCCGAATCTCGAGCATGGCGCACATGGCGGGATTCAGATAGATCGTATAGCCGTCCACAGAAATATGCCAGATGCCTACTGCGCTATTCTCCGCGAGCATCCGGTAACGTTCCTGACTTTCCCGCAGTGCCTCTTCTGCCCGCTTGCGCTCACCTTCTATGGCTTCCAATACTGCAATCCGTTGGCGGATTTCCACCAATTCCCTTAAGGGGTCATCAGGTGTCTTCGCTTCATTTTTTTTCACATTGGCCTCCCCAGAGAGGCATGGATTTCATCTACGGATTCCTGACAAGGTGACTATCATAGCCGGCGTGACGTCAGAAAACCGAACGCCCTCCCAGGCCGTAAACACCGGAAGAGCGTTTCGTTCTCTGCTGCATCGACGCTTCAGTCGGAGGTGGGCGAGGAACATCTGGGCCAACCCCGATTCTACCCCTCCGCCTTTTGGGGGGACATAAGTATCCCTTACTCGTTCGGCGGTGTCAAGACCAACGCAGCGGCCCGCAGAACGCTGGTGCGAGCTAAGTTTTCCTTGGCAGGAAGTGCGAGGAAGTGCTAGAAATGTCAGCGAGTGGCCGTCGAAACTGAGCAGAAGGAGAATAGCGTGCGGAAACTCCTGTGCCTGTGTGGTCTGATCCTATGGATGGTGGGCTGTGCTTCTAAACCCGAGATTTTTATCACGAGTCTCCCGCCGGCTGGCGAGGCGCGAGGGGCGAGTGCGTCCATAACGGAGGCCTCACTACAAGAGGCCGGCATTTCGAAGCGGGCTGACCGCATTGTTGTGGCGCGGGTCTCGCTCAGAAACCGTACGGGGAAAGCGGTCCTTTTTGGCCCAGAGCATGTGTATTTAGCCGATGCGACCGGGGAGCTGTTCCTCCCCATTTCCGAGAAGTGGCTGCGCGATTATTACAGTGCGAGAATCCGTGGACTTTCCGTCAAGGCAGATCCAGGAGCGATCGCCCCTTATCCGTCAGATTCTGATACGGTCAAGGTGGGAGATGCCGAGTTTAGGTCGCCCGCGTTGACCCCTGCCCAAAGGGAGGAGTTGGCAGAAGAGATGGCGGAGCTTGTGGAGGAAGTCTTTGTACGTCCCCAACGGGACGCACCGGGAACCTTCCTGGAAAAGGTGCCGGAGACCACCCTGGGAGTTCTCTTAAAAGAGATCACCCTCAAGCCAGATCGCGGAGTTACTGGGTTTGTGTACTTTTACCATTCGGGAGCTACGCAGCCACAACACCCCCTGCGGCTCATAATTGATCTCGAGGGCGAAATCTCCGCTTTCCTCTTTCAGTAAACCATAAGAGGTTTCCCATCAGCAATACCGGACCCGCTCAAGACTATCACGGGTCCTCCCCGATTTTACGGGCAGTTCCTTTGTGAGAAGTGTTGGTGGATGCTGCACGTGAGGTATCGAGATGACCGGGCCCCGGATCGCTAGTTTCTGCCTGATTTTGCTTCTCTCCATTCGAGTTCAGCCCCTCGCTGCATGTGAAATCCCTCTAGGGCTGTTCATCGATCGGTTTTTTCCCCAGATGCGAATGATCCTGGAGGGTGAGGTCGTCTTTGTGGCCGATGCACGACTGCACGACTTCGAGGGTCAGACCACCGCGGTCTCGGGTGTCGTGATGACGAAGGGACTTCAGGATGCGGTCGGCTGCGTGGCGATTCAGGCGAAGGCCCTCGATACCGGGATTGGTCGACGCAATCGGCTCATGTGGGAGGATTACCTCGAGGTCGGAAAGTTTCCGGAGATCCGATTTATCCTGACCGGTCTTGCCGATCTGCGGAAGGACGCGGGCGTGGTTGGTGTTACACTGGAAGGGGAAATTGCCCTTCACGGCGTGACCAAAGACCTCCGTATTCCCGCGACGCTCATTTTGGGTGACCGAGGTCTCGAGGTGAAGGGGAAAACTACTCTCAAGATGAGTGACTATGCCATCGAGCGCCCATCTTTCCTCTTTATCACGGTCAAGGACGAGGTCGATGTGCGGTTCCGGGTAGTGGTGGGAGAAACCGAATGAAACGCACTGCGGATGTTTTGGTTGTGGGAGGGGGGCCGGCGGGGAGTGCGGCCGCCATCCTGCTGGCCAGAGCTGGGTTTCAGGTGTGTCTATTGGACAAGGGGCACTTCCCTCGGGACAAGCCGTGTGGCGAGTATCTCAGCCCGGGGTGTGTCCCGTTGCTCAGGCGCCTCGGAGTGCTTTACACCCTGGAGGGGGTCGGTCCTCAGCCGATCCGGGGGGTGCGGGTCGAGACCTCGGCAGGAACTATTTTTACGGGGACGTATCCCGGTGAAGGGGTTCCACCACACGGGTACGCCCTTCCCCGGGAGCGTTTTGACACCCTCCTCTTCGAGGCGGCCCGCCGTGCCGGGGCCGAATGCCTTGAGGGGTGGCGGGCAGTGGATCTCATCCGCGCTGGGGACAGAGTTGCCGGTGTGATCGGTGCATCCAATGGGCGAACGCGCCACTTCACTGCCTCCGTCACCATCGGGGCCGACGGTCGCAACTCTGTGGTAGCCCGCCGCCTTGGGCTTTTTGCCTGGCACCCGTCCCATCAAAAGGTGGCCTTTGTCCAGCGCTTTCAGATGCCCGCAGAGCAAGGCGATCTCGGAGAAGTGTATCTGGGAAGAGCGGGATACTGCATCCTGAACCCCCAGAGAGCTGCAACGGCGAATGTCGCTGTGGTTGTGGACCAACGGGATCTGCCGCTGCACCGGCCATGGGAGGAGGTCTTTCGCGAACTCCTCGCGGCCTATCCGTCAGTACGGAGGAAGCTCAATGGGGCTGGACCCCTGAATTCCCTTCGAATCCTGGGTCCACTCGCGTGTCGAGCAAAGCGGGTTGCGGGGTACGGGTTCCTGCTCGTTGGTGATGCCGCGGGGTACTACGATCCGATGACGGGGGAGGGGATCTATCAGGCGCTCAAGGGGGCAGAACTGGCGGCAGACACTGTTACAGAGGCGCTTCGGCAGGGAGAGGCTACCCTGCCTGCCCTCGAACCCTACGCCGTTGCGTACCGGCGCGAGTTCGATCCCAAGGAGCGGGTGTGCCAGCTACTGCAGCAAATCGTCCGCCGTCCTCTCGCCTGCCAGGTTCTGGTACGGCATCTTCAGTGTCGGGGGGGACAAGCCCAGGAACTGATGGGGGTGGTGGGCGACCTCTTACCGGCTCACCGGCTGCTGCGGCCTGGCTTCTGGGCTTCGTTGCTTGTCGCGGGGGTCCCTTCCTTGACTCGCCTGGTCCGCTGTGCTAGGTAACACTTCGGGCCGGCGTAGCTCAGTGGTAGAGCAGCTGATTCGTAATCAGCAGGTCGGAGGTTCGACCCCTCTCGCCGGCTCCAGG